>JAISBG010000794.1 GCA_031266315.1 Planctomycetaceae bacterium
CTGTAAGGGCAGCATAACTATTATTACATTTTCCATCGGTATGTTGCCCTTTCAGGGCGACGTGTTATTGAATCTCACCCGCCGCGTTGCGGCGGGCTGGCTTGTGTTGCCCCTAAAGGAGCGGAGGAAAAACTTGCTATCTTACCGGACATCAAAATTCTGATGTTAATGTATGTTTGACCGATTTTTCGCCTACGGTGCGTAACATGAGTTACAAAGTTCAACATAATGATTCACTATAAACGATGCTAACTTTTCTTGAGCGTTGGCGGCGCAATAGTGGGGGCGGCGGTTTGAGTGGGCGGCGGGGCGTTGGCTCCGCTTGGTTTGGCGGTTGGAGCGGCAACTGTCGGCTTCGTTTTGGCAGCAACCGGATCACCATGCGACGGTTCGGGAATCGCCTGAATAATTTTAGCAATCACATCATTGACATCAACTCCTTCCGCATCGGCGTTGAAGTTTGTGAAAATACGATGCCGAAGTACCGGAAAACACATCGCACGAATATCGTCACCGGAAACCGCAAACCGTCCGTTTAAGATTGCTCTTGCTTTTGCCGTCAAGATAATACTTTGTGCGGCACGCGGTCCGGCTCCCCAAGCCAACCAGTTTTGGACAAATTGCGGACTATATTTTTCTTTAGGGCGTGTGGAACGAACCAACTCGACGGCGTAATCAACAATATGATCGGAAACAGCAACTTGCCGAACAAGTTGTTGAATCCAGACAACATCGGACGCTTGAAGAACAGGTTCGATGTCGATTTTTTTGGTTTGAGTGGTTGCCATAACAATTTGCCGTTCTTCATCTTTGTTGGGATAGCCAATGTAAATGGAAAGCATGAATCGGTCAAGTTGGGCTTCGGGCAACGGATAAGTTCCTTCCTGTTCGATAGGGTTTTGTGTTGCCATAACGAAGAACGGAGGATCAAGCGGATAGGTTTTACCGGCGACAGTAACTTCGTATTCCTGCATTGCCTGAAGCAGAGCGGCTTGAGTTTTCGGCGGTGTCCGGTTAATCTCATCGGCAAGCGAAATATTCGTAAAGATTGGTCCTCGAACAAACCGGAATTTACGTTCATTGGTTTCAGGGTCAACATCAATAATCTCCGTGCCGGTAATATCGCTCGGCATCAAGTCCGGCGTAAACTGAATCCGGTTGAACTTCATTTGCAACGCTTTTGCCAATGTCGAAACGGTCAATGTTTTGGCAAGACCGGGAACTCCAACAGTAAGACAGTGTCCGCGTGCGAAAATGCAAATGAGCATTTGCTCCAACATTTCGTCTTGACCGACGATAACTTTGTGAACTTCGCGGAGTAATTTTTCTTTCGCCTGACAAACGCGGCGAACCATTTCTTCAGGGCTGAGTGATGCGGTATTGGACATTGCTGAACTAATTGAAAGAAGGGTAAAAGCAGGGAAAAAAAAGACAGGAACGAAATTTTTCCCATTTTAATCAAATAACCGCAAAAAAGTAGCCCCTGTCTGGAAAAATTCGTAATTATTCAGGAATTTTTCTGATTCTACCGGATTAGGTGTGCAAGCCTTGACAAGTTCGTTTTAAACGCGAAAAGAGGTGGGCTATTTATCAAAAAGCCCGCTGGGCGGTTGCGCCGGTTGAGTTTACATTGACTCCAACACGGAAAACAACACCATTTGCCGTCGTTAATCTGGTTCACAGTCGGCTACCGCCGACGCAACCTTTCAGCGAAAGGTTGCCCACCTGATGATTGCCGATGAAATTTTACCTATATATCTCCTGTTACGCCCCGTAGTTAAAAAGTCGGTGCGTAACAGGAGTTAAATAATTTGGTAAACTCAATCGACGTATTGGGGCGTACTCAATCGAAGTATCGGGACTCGCTCCGTCGGAACGTCGCGGCAATCATAAAGTAGGCAATGCAGAGTCATGCCGGAAACCTTGAAAAGAACAACGGTGTTGAAATTCTTGGTTGACGGCATTTCGAGCGGCGTGTTTAATTCCCGTCCAGTCGGGAGCAAGAAGGAAAGAAGCATCTGCCTCACCGGAAATCCGGTCAATAACAATATTAGGCGGTAAAACTTCAAGAAAATCAACAACCAATCCAGCATATTCCTCTAATGTCGTAAGACGGATTTTTCCGGTTTGCCAGAGTTTTTCAAGTTGTGTTTTCCGAACAACATAGAGATGATGTAATTTCACGCAATCCGGTTGAAGTCGGGCGATTTCACGAGCCGTCGCTAAAACATCATTCCGATCCTCGCCCGGAATACCAAGAATCAAATGAATTCCCAACCGAAGATTTCGTTGACGGCAACGCTCAAAAGCATCACGAAAAACCGGATAATTGTGCCGCCGATTCAGAAAATCAAGACTCTTTTGATGAATAGATTGCAGACCGATTTCGAGTTGAATCCAGGCGGTTTGCGACAATAATTCCAACATATCCAATATTTCGTCCGGCAAGGTATCCGGTCGGGTTCCAATAGTAAGACCAACAATTTCCGAATGTTCCAAAGCTGTCCGGCAAAACTGTTCAAGACGTTCCGGCATAAGATAAGTATTCGTGGACGGTTGAAAGTACGCGATAAATTTTTCCGCTTTGCCGTAACGCCGTTGAAGTTGCCGAATCCCGATGTCGATTTGCTCCGAAATGGAAACTTCCGGTTTGTGAAACCGCCGACTCGGCGCAAAACTGGGGGCATTGCAAAAAATACAACCGCCGGTTCCAATGGTTCCGTCAATGTTAGGACACGAACATCCCACATCAACACTGACTTTCCAAACAGCGCAACCAAACTCGTAACGCATCGAAACGCCTAACGGAAAATAACGATGTCCCATCGACTTCCAGTCTGGAAACGCTGATTTCATCTTATCGAAAAAAAATTACCGAAAGTAACTTGAAAAAAAACCTTGTTTCGTGCAAAATAGAATAATCAATCAACTAATTAAATAATCAAAATTATTCAATTTATTTAAGCCGGTTAAAAACACGGAATTACAATCAAAGACGCAAGGCAACCAACAAATTCTTTGAAAATTTCCGTCGGGCAATATCTTATAACTCTACACATTACCATGACATTTTCAATATATGGTCAGTTAATTCCGTTAGGAGGCGGTGATCCTATTCCGCTTCGCAAACGTGAAATCCTCGTCGGTAGGAAGGACAATTGCGATATTGTTCTTCGTTTCAGTAATGTTTCCGCTCAACATTGCCGGTTGGTTTTATCAAACGGATATTGGTATGTTCTTGACATGAAAAGCACCAACGGAGTTAAGTTAAACGGTGTCAAAGTAACGGATCATCGGGTTGATCCCGGAGCGGCGCTTGCAATTTCGAAACATGTGTTCAGACTTCATTACGATCCCGCTGAAAATGGAGCGGTTGGTCCGCCGCCGGGCGATGTATTACATGAAAGCGAAATGCTTTCTCAATCACTCTTGGAAAAAGCCGGCTTACAACGTCCTTCGATTAGGAAAAAAGAAGATGTGGGAAGTACCGCTCCGGACTTGCCGGAAATTTCTATTTCAAAGAATCCCGCTACGCCGGTAAAACCGGAAACAACCCCCATAAAAAAAGATTTTTTCAGCCAACTCAAATTCGATTGATTACTTCACAATATTTTCGCCAGCTCATTATTTCACAACATTCGTGAATATTCCCAAAAAAATTTTTTGAGCCGGCTCCGATTCGTCAAAAAATTATAACTTGAATATTCACAAGAGATTAGCAAAAAAGAATGTTGGCGTTTCAGTTTAAAAATCTTAAAGATTCTCAGAATTTTTAAGAAAGTTTTCTGAAAATCTCCAGACCCCGCTTGACCGTTTGAACAACCTCGTTATACTTCTTGAACACTTGACGGCAACCAGACACTAATTTGATAAATCATCAATTCAAAAACAGCAAATCAAAGAACCTCTAAAAATTTTTTTGATACCCCTGTTGACAGAAAAAAGAGTTTGGTTAAAATCTCGTGCATGTTGTCGATGAGAAGGAATTGGAACTGTCAACGAATAGGCAGTGAATACTCCGAAAAGTTTTGTCGGCGACAATAATATCTTGATCTTTGACAATTTGGTAGTGATGAAAACGGCAGGTTGATGGTTATACTGTGTTTACATAGTACAAAACTATTGGCCGGTCATAAAAATTTCGACGAAATTTTTGTGAACTCCAATAAATCCAATGAGAATTGGTGATGGAATAATGAAGTCCCTGAACGATGACCATTGTTTAGGGCAACCAGAGAGCGATCTCTATCAGTTTGATGTTAGCCGTTCCTTTGCGGGAATGTTTGCTATAATGAAATAAATTGAAGGGTTTGATCCTGGCTCAGAATGAACGTTGGCGGCGTGGATTAGG
>JAISBG010000799.1 GCA_031266315.1 Planctomycetaceae bacterium
CAGTCGATAATGAAGAGTTAAGAATGGAGAGCGAAGAGTGTTCACTTTTTGGGCATTGGTCGGCAAATCTCTTAACTCTTATTCGTTCTTCACCGTTCGGCTTTACATTAGTCGAACTTCTTGTGGTAATTGCGATTATCGGCGTGTTAATCGCTCTTTTGTTGCCAGCAGTCCAAGCCGCGAGAGAAGCAGCAAGAAGAATGTCGTGTTCGAACCACCTGAAACAAACCGGAATAGGTGTTCATAATTTCCATGATACCTATACCGGTTTGCCGCCGGCAAGTCTCGATCATCCGGCTGCGGGTGACCAGAGTAACCGTTTCTGCATGTGGGTATTTCTGTATCCCTTTATTGAGCAGACAAATCTCCATGATTTTCTGATCTCAAAATTTAGTTACGATGCGTGGGTACTCAATTATTGGTGGAACAACTTGTTGCTTTCCGATGATGAAAGAAAGTCGTTTGTTGTTTCGACGTATATGTGTCCCTCCCGACGTAACGGTAAAGAGGCTTTTACAACCGGACTTACTGCTGATTATCCGGTGAATGGTCCTCAATCAGATTATGCTTTCATTATCACGGAGCGGAACGCCACAGGTACTGGTATATGGTATTGGGATTTTATCTATACAACTTCTACCTATCTTAGTTTATATTATAGTCCTTTCCGTCCATCACTCCTTCAAAATGAAACGGACGTTTCTACTTGGCAGCCTCGTGATACGATGGCTTGGTGGACAGACGGAACAAGTAATCAACTTCTTCTTGGGGAAAAACATATTCCTTTAGGTAATGTTGGTCAATGTACCGATGTTGTTGATTCATCAACATCAACACTTGGCGATTGTTCTTACCTGACAACAGGCGGTTGGCGAACCCATCCCAGTGCCAGAGCAATTATGGTCAATATGGATTTATCAACTTCGCCGCCAACCTTTGCTGATAATTATCCGTTAAGACGACCAACTTTCGGAGTTCCCGATTCCATTGAACCAACAACATTTTACGGTTACGAACATGGTTTTGGCAGTTATCATCCCGGAATTTGTCAATTCTTGGTTGGTGATGGTTCTGTTCGATCTATTTCCGTAACAACTCCGATATCAATTATCGCACCTTTAACAGATGTCAGCGACGGTCTTCCCGTTTCATTACCGTAACGAAACTCGCTGATAGACAACGAGATATAAAAGTTAAAATATCTCAATATCGAAACAGGAATATTACAGTTCCCAATATATTCATTACATTTGAGAATTCGGTTTTTATTAGTATCATTTCATTATATTGTATTGTATCGTAGAAACCATTTGTAAGACCAAATACTCAATGTAATGAGTATAAGATGTTTTTACTCGACTCATTTTAATTTTAATAACGAAAGGATGTTTTATGAAACATTTTTTATTGTTAGTGTGTCTGTTCCTGATTGTTATTACTCACCGCGTTGGGGCGGCGGACATTCCTCCGAACCGAGTTTGGTTTGTTACTGATTTCGGAGCCGTTGGAGACGGAGAAACACTTAATACTAAAGTGTTACAATCAGTAATTGACACTTGTTCCAACGCCGGCGGCGGAACAGTTCGGTTTACGCCCGGTACGTTCCTATCAGGAACACTTTTTCTCAAAGACAACGTTACGTTAAATCTTGACGCAGGAGCCGTACTTTTAGGAAGTAAGAATAAAGATGATTATATTCCTATTCCACGAACGAATATTCGGGAACAACCGGCATTTCATTTTACTGACGGCAGTTTTTTGCTTTATGCCGAAAATGCGAAAAATGTAACAATTGAAGGACACGGCACAATCAACGGTAACGGTAATAGTTTTTGGTATGATGAAATGCTTACCGCTCATGTTCGTAAACCCAAAGAGTGGCGTCCGCGTGCTTTGATTTGTTTTGTATTGTCTCAAAATATCGTTCTTCAAGATGTAACATTAAGCAATTCACCTACATTTACATTTTGGTCAATCGCTTGTGAAGACATCAATATCAATGGTATTCGTATCATCAATCCGCAAAAAGGACCGAATACTGATGGACTTGATTTGGATTGTTGCCGCCGTGTTACCGTATCCAATTGTATCATTGAAGGCGGTGATGATGCTATTGCAATTAAAAGTGACTCTGGAATTCTCGGAGCGAAAGAATATCCATGTGAAGATATTACCATTACAAATTGTGTTTTACAATCAGGACCGGCGTGTGGAATCCGTATTGGTTACGAAGGAGATTCTGTCATCCGAAACTGTACTTTCAGTAACCTGACTATTTACGATACGGATATAGGATTGGATATTGTCAGTATTTTGCCAAACCGGAATGATTGTACGATTCTTAAAGGAACACGAATCAAAAATATTCTGTTTGACAATATCACGATGAGAAATGTCAGACAGGCAATTTATTTTTGGATGGGAAATGAACTTCCAGAACAAGAATCTCAATTGGAATTGCAAGATATTCGTATCAATAATATTATTGCCGAATGTCGAGTAGGAAGTCTTATCGGTAGTTTTACCGATCAACAACGGATTAAAAATATTTTCCTTTCCAATGTAACATTGATACCAACCGAAAATCAGCCGGAAGGATTACCTCTTTCCGGTAGCGGAATTTGGGGAGGCAATAATCCTTATGCACTTTACATCACCAATACCGAAAATGTGCAGATTGACCGGTTTTTTGTTGATTTTCGTGCGGCACAAGGGTATTGGTCTCATGCCGTCTTTTGTGAAAACTCGAAAGGTATTTCGTTGGATCGTTTTTCAACAAAAAATTTCACAGCACTTTCATCTGTTTCACAAATTGGATTAAAAAATTCTTCCGCTTTTATCAACGCTTCTCATGCAGAGCCGGAAACTGTTTTCCTGAAAGCGGAGAAATCAAAAATAACACTTGGTGTGAATCAAATTGAAAAAACGCCAAACAATATTACTATTGATGCCGATTCTCAAGTGATTGAAAATCGTTAACATTCCAAACTATTGCTGGTCAGATATTTGTTACACAATGACATATTGGCAAACAAATTTTTGATCAGCTTTAGTATATCCCATTTTTTTCCTTTAAAAAATAATTCTATCAATGAAAAAAAACATACTCCTATTATTTTTGTTTCTTTATTTCATTTCATTAACATTCGGTTGCGGCTCCGGTAAGGTCAAACTTAGTGGGCATGTAACTTTTTCAGACGATCTGTCGCCGCTCGAAAAAGGTGTCGTTATTTTTGAAAACGGGACTTATGCAGCCAGAGGAGCAATCGATACTAATGGAAAATACATTATCGGTTCGGAATCTCAACGAGACGGTTTACCGCCGGGAACCTATAAAGTGTATATTACTGATTCGGAACATATTATTCCAGCGGTACCTCCGGCATTTCCTAAGTTGGAACCGGTTATTCACAAAAAATATACCAATGCCGTTAGTACACCCTTGTCTCTTGAAGTTAATACTTCTACAAAAAAATTTGATATTCAGGTAGAACATGCAGAAAAAAGTACAATAAAATAATCGAAACAGAAAAATGATACTCCAAACCTTTCCACATAACTTTCCGCGCGGTTTATTTCCGAAACGATTGAATCAGAAAAATTTTTCTGATTCTACCGTATTAGGTGTCCAAGCATTGACAAGTTCGTTTTAAACGCGCAACACACGAAAAATCGTGAATGAGGTGGGCGATCCCTTCGC
>JAISBG010000802.1 GCA_031266315.1 Planctomycetaceae bacterium
ATAACATTTTTCAGTACAATATCTTCACCAGCACGCGGATGGCGAGGTGTTGCAACCAGACTATCAATTGAACCACTTTTAGAATCCTGTTGCCAGATGGACGCTGTATCTGAATACAACGCATTGGGATTTTCCCAAAAATCATAGTAATTTGAAGCTGTAACTTGTGTCACAGTATTCGTTCCATATTTCAAATTAGCGTATGTCCCAATGTCATAAAGCAAACCAATACCGGGCCAATTAGGGTGAACCATTTCTTCCAATGTGGGCATACGTAAATAATACCAGGCCTCACCTTGATTCCCGATATGAAAAGGAAATTGCGGAAGGTTACGATGAGCAAATCGATATTCTCGCCGGACAAGGTCTTGCATACTATTTGCTTTTATCGTTGTTCCATCAAGTCGTACAGAAAGGTCGTTACGCGCATAAAACAATTGTTGAATCTGATCCTGTGTTGCTCTATCGAGATTAGGATTATAGTCGTCAAGTAACAAAATTCGTCGATAGAGATTTGTGCCTCGCAAAAACCAAACAATTTCGGCGTGTCCTGATGTATTCATCGCACCATTGATAAAACCGCGAAGCGGATATGCGGGATCGGATTCTATGGTGAAGGCGAGAATATCGTCCACATCGCCAACTGTTAAATCCGGTAAATCCGATGCCCCTGTATCCGGGTTTTGGGCAACCCACCACATCGGGAAATGTTCACTCCCTACATGGCTTCTAGATTGTGAACCTGCCGAATCATCAGACGATGGAGGCACTACTCCTGAATAGGTAGCAGACAGCGCGGCAACACGGTAACACGCATTCATTCCTTCGACAATTTCCAGATAACCATCATCGGTAATTGGATTTCCGTTTACCATGTCATACGGTTTATGCGCCAACGCTGAATTGATTTTTTCTAGGTCACTTCTTAGTTGCATTGCGGCGGCGTTTGTGTTTGCGGACATGTTGAGTGATTTTTGGATGTCGCTCATTGTGGAGCCGACATGCCGGAACATCTCCGTCACTCCCAGAAGAAGAAGTAACGATAACGATACCGCAATCAATAATTCAATCAACGTATAACCCGAACAAAAATTGTGTAACTTTTTCATGGCTTTTGTGTGTAAAATAAATAAAAGGTTGTGGGGGAAACGAGAACAATGGGAAACGTAATTATTCAGAGGAATTTTCGTTAAAAATTTAGTAACCATTCACTGAATTGTTGAGATTGGTAGGAAAAACGGTAGCCCGATAGGGCTTTATTTTCATAACCGCAGGTCTTTGACCTGCGGTCAAGGCTTAATAAAACGACTGCTGAAAGGCAGAATTTTAGTGAATAGTTGGGGACGCAAGCGGATTCAATAGGTTGCGGTAAATAACACGCTTGCGAACGATTCACTATTCATTTTCATTATCCGCTATCTACTAAAATCCTGCCTTTCAGGCAACGTTGTTGGTCTTCACGTTCCGCAGGTCGTTGACCTGCGGTTATGAAAATAAAGCCCTATCGGGCTATTCTCGGTGTGCTAAAAATGAAATTCCCTGAACAGTATCTATTTCAATCGAAAGAGGACAAAATGTCAACTAAAATCTACTTTTTTTTCGCAAGATTTTCAAGTAAATTGGCACGGTACTTGGTATAAAACCCAACTGCACGGGCAAAAGCACAAACAGTTATACTCCGAACTCCCGCCTTACGAAGAACTTTGGCAATTTCATTGCAGGTCGAACCGGTTGTAAAAATATCATCAACCAACAGAACATTTTTACCGGACAAATCAGGATAAATAGAATCAAAACTCGTGTTTGACCCAATCTTGAACCAATTTCTTAACCAATTTTTTAACCAAATTCTTAGCCGATGTTGTTTCTTCAAGGCGAATGCGTTGGCAACATTACTGGCGCGGTTATTTGCGGAGAGCAGGTATTGTACTTCGGTTGGGCGAATTCGCCGGACGAGTTTGGCGGCAACCGGAACCTTCAAAATCCGTCCCAATTCTTCCGCCAAAATATCCGGCGAATTGATGCCGCGACTCCAACGTCTGAACCAATACATTGGCACGGGAATAATCAAATCGGGTTTGATTTTATGAAATTCTTTAGTGCGTTGTTGGGCGAGCAATTGTGTTACGGATCGTGCCAGAAAACCGTTGCGATCTGTTTTCATTCGCAAAATCAACTCCCGGAGTTCCGATTCGTATTCACCAAGAACAATCACTCGACGAAACCGAAACTTAATTGTCCGGCAACGGCTGCAACCCCAAATATTCGCCATATTCGTCATATTCGCCAAAACATTCCGGTTCTGCGGTTTATGTTTACCGCCGCAACGTTTGCAAAACATTCCTTCCGGTGTGACCAACTTCTCAACACACGCTTCGCAAAACGGTTCGTTACGTTCCATGAGTTCATTACAAAGCAAACAAACCGGCGGGAAAAATAAATCAAGTATTTTTGTAATAAATAAATGTCCAACTGTCATGTTTTTGTAATATTTCAGCAAAATTTCCGTTAAAGGTAGGCAATCATCAGGTGAGCAACATTTTGTAGGTGGGCAACCGTTCGCTGAACGGTTGCGTCGGCGTTAGCCGACTTTGCGTCTGTTTCCGGCTGGCAATCGGATTCCAAAACTGTTGGTAATAACAAATTGCCATCGTTAATCTGGTTCCCAGTCGGCTAACGCCGACGCGACCTTTTAGCAAAAGGTTGCCCACCTTCTTGTTTGCTTTACCCACCTTATGATTGCTTATTTTTACGAATTGAATTTATTAGACCTTTTCTCTAACCTTTTTGTAGTGTCAATTCTTGGTTTGTGATAGCGCCGATGAGAGTTGTCCGAATATTGCGTCTTTTCCGTCGATTTCGGTGTCTGTCTTTTAAGATACGGAAGGTTTTAATAGTTCGATTAACATGTTCAATGGCGACTCGCTCTCTTGCCAATCGACAATTATACGCTTTTTCCAATTCTAATAATTCCCCTCCTCTTGGT
>JAISBG010000823.1 GCA_031266315.1 Planctomycetaceae bacterium
TTCCGGTGCTGAAAAAAACAGTCTGTAAATGGTCGTTTTTTTCATTCTTAAAAAATGGTCTTGTTTGGGAGAGCCGAAAAGACCTACCTATTTTGCTCATTTTAACAATTATTCGAAAATATTTTAATTATTTTCGACTTTTTTTTCAAAAAGAGGCATCACGTGCCGCTTGCACGGCTGGTAACAGGAGAGCGATTAACGCGCCGATAATCGCAATCACCACGAGAAGTTCGACAAGAGTAAAGCCGAGCGGTGAAGAACGAATTCTTTGTAAGAATTTTGCGGAAAAGTATTGGGAAAGCAGAGATTTTTCCCTATTATTTCTTAACTCTCCCCTATACCCCCCCCCCCCTCGCTTGTCCATTTTAACATTAAACTTTTTACCATGTTTTTCAGTGAATTTTTAAAAGTGTTTTCTACGAAGTTTTTCATCGTTATGTTCCTTATTTTATAAGGTTTTATTAAGATCATTGCGATTCGCTTGCCGCAAAACAATACGGCAATAAAACATATCGCTAAATCAGATTTAAAGTTTATGCCAAACAACGCCGAAAGTCAAGCGGTATTCTTTTCTTTTTTTTCAAAATTTCAAAAAAATTGTAATATTTCAGTGGAATCTTCGTTAGAAGTAGACGACACAAGGTATTTTTCTTCCGATTCCGAAGCAATTGAGCAATTTTCATACTCAAATTCGTAAATATTACACAATTTTTTTAAAAAAATTGGTCTTTTTCGATTTCTCGATTTTTGCTATGATACCCGCCAACTCATTTTAACGAACATCAATATATCGCAATTTATTTGCAAATCATTGTAATCCGTGTTTAACGTAATTGCTTTTTGTTGTTCAGTTTGCGTTATTTTGATTTACGAAGTTGCTCAAGTATCGAATTTATAACCAAAGGAGGATATTTATGGTTTTACTCGTTGCGTCTCAGGAGGTTACGGAAGTTTTTGACGGTAATACTTTCAATGAAATTCAATCCCTGACCGATCATTCCAAACATCTCGGATTTCTTTTGCATAATGATTCGCCTTGTCATGCCGAATGGGATTTTCTTGAGAAAATTCATGAATCCGTTCAAGAGGAAAACGGACAGTTTATCTCGTTGGATATTCAGGATTTCGGTGAAGCGACCTTGCCGGGAGTGTTTCTTTCGGCGTTGGAAGATTCGAAATCCGAGCGGGCTTTCCGCATCAACCTGCCAATGATATTAAAAAATAATCCCAAAACGGATTCCCCTTTCATTAACCGCGCCATTCTCTGGCAACGGCTTTGCGACCGTATTCTTGAAGATGAAACCGGACAACGCTCAACTATTTTGGTACTCGAAAACTTTGATTACGCATCACCAAAAATGCAACACGATACCGCACGATTGATTCGATTTCACATCACACATCGGATTCCGCGAACATTTGTTCTTACATTGCATCAAGACCGTGTTCCGTTTTTGGACAGGGAATTACGTGATCTGGTTGAAGTGACCATCGAAATGGACTCGCTAATAATGAACACATAAAGTGAAACACATAAAACGGAATGTTCAAAGTATCAAAAATTAAAGCAACTCCCAACGCAAACCGTCAACAGACAATGAAAATTTTAAGAACCTTTATTTTCTTTAGTTTTGTCATTTTACTAATTTGCGGATGTCGCGGCACACAGGCACGGGTTATGCACGGCGGTGAATCCGACAATGTTGGTAGTGACCGAGCCGGAGCCGAAGTTTATAATCCCATGGTTCGGGAAGCCGTCGGTAAACTTCTTGCCCGTGCGGCGGTCGAACCAATTCAGCAAGTCGCTTTTAACAACGGCATGATGCCGGTTTCGCTAAGACGCAAAGTTTGTTTTATCAGTTTAGAAAATGCTAGTATTGAGGAACTTGGCGATTTCAAAGAACATATCAAAACGGCAATTCTCGAAAAAGTTTCAGAATCCGACCAATTTGAAATTGTCAGCGACCGCGCCGTAACAGCCGGTCTCCGCGCACTCAGTTTACGCCCGGACGACTTGTTTATGGAAGAAAATATGCGGATGTTCACTGGGGCAATGGGGCGAGGCGGAACTCCGGTTGATTATCTGCTTTTCGCGAAAATCACTTCTGGAACAACGGAAGTCAATCGTGATATGCAACGCGATTACAAATTGTCCCTCGAACTCATTAACACACAAACGTTTACGCAAATTATCGAATCAATGCCCATGAGAAAAGAATACAACCATTCCCTCAAAGGAAAAATCGGAAATTGGTTCAAAAAATAAAGAAAACAACGGCGGACAGCGAAAACCGGACAGTCCCTGTAAAAAAGGACTGACGGCAATTTGTGAAGTAGCGATGGAAAATCGACGAACGCGATCGAATTTTCCTTGTTACACTACGCCCGGAGGGATTTGAACCCCCAACCCTCGGTTCCGAAGACCGATGCGCTATCCAATTGCGCCACGGACGCTTCAATTCTTGTGTAAATAATATACGCAGAAAATTAATTCGTGCAAGTAGGTAGGGAATGACTGATTACCATGAAATTTTAGACTGATTCTACCGGAATTAGATGTTTTCCACCGGAATAGTCAAATTGGTAGGTGGGCGACAGTATATTAGATTAACAATAGGGATGTTCTAAAAACTTTCTTAATTCATTAGACCTTTTCTCTAACCTTTTTGTAGAGTCAATTCTTGGTTTATGATAGCGCCGATGAGAGTTGTCCGAATGTAGTGTCTTTTCCGTCGATTTCGGTATCTATCTTTTAAGATACGGAATGTTTTAATAGTTCGATTAACGTGTTCAATGGCGACTCGCTCTCTTGTCAATCGACAATTATACGCTTTTTCCAATTCTAATAATTCCCCTCCTCTTGGTTTCTTAATTGGTATTTTGCT
>JAISBG010000684.1 GCA_031266315.1 Planctomycetaceae bacterium
AATACTTGATTACCTGGATTCCATGGGAGGAGACGAACTAAAACAGATCAAAAAACTACGCTCACTAATAAAAAAATGCTTGCCAAACTTCATAAAAAATGTGTAGATACTTTTGGCTAAAAGGTTGCCCATCTTATGGCTCCTATCTTATCATTGTCCACTTCTTTTTGGGTAATCAGGTTGTTCTTGCTAATATTTCCGAAATCTGTTATTCTACACTGCTGTTATGATAAATGAAAAACTTGTTTATTCTGTTTTATGTTTCGTCTTTCGTTTTATCCTCTTTTTGGCAGTTACTGGGTTGTTTTTGGGTTAGCCCTTGCTATCGGTGTCCTTTTGCTGAGTATTCAACCGTCCGGCGAACGTGTTCCGCGCGGCGGGCGGACTTGTTTGATGGTGTTGCGTTTTATTGCGTTTCTTTTGCTTCTTTTTGGTATGCTTCGCCCGACATTGATTTATACAAAATCTCAACGTCTCGCTTCAACATTGCCTATTCTCCTCGATCAATCGGAAAGTATGAGCCGTCCCGACGAATTAGGCGGCAACACCCGATTTCAAACGGCAAAAGAGGCATTACTTCAAGCCGTTCCCCAACTCAAGCGTTTGCAATCACAAGCGGAAATCAAAGTTTTTGCGTTTGATGCTTCGCTGGTTCCGTTGGAAATTCGGGACGGACTCATCAGCAATCTACCTGAATTTCCCAAAGGCAAGGAAACTGCACTCGGTGCGGTGTTGGATACTGTCCGCCAAAACTCTTCCGGCAAACGTGTTCTTGGAACGATTCTGCTTTCCGACGGAACCCAACGAACTCGACCTCCGCGTGATTTGTTGCCGCAAGACGCCGCAACACGGTTGCGTGATGCCGGAATTCCGCTTTATTCCATTCCGCTCGGTCAGGCAACCGGAACACCTGATGTTCAGGATATTGCGGTGAACGATATTCAGGCAAATGATCGGGTTTTTGTCAAAAATGAATTTCTCGTGAGCGGTTCGCTCCGAATTGCCGGTTACCGGAATAAACCGGTTCCGGTTCAACTTTTCTTTGAAGATGAAGCCGGAACAATGCAACGTGTTGCGGAAACCGAAGTCCGAAGCCGTGAAGACGGACAAATCATTCCGTTCCGGTTTTCTTATATTCCGCCCAAAGCCGGATATTTCAAATATACAGTCATTGTTCCGCCGCAGGAAAAAGAACTTATCGAAACCAATAATCAGCAGAGTTCTTTTGTTCGGGTGATTGACGGCGGGTTGGCTGTTCTGTTTATTCAGGGTGAACGGAATATGGAGCAAGGACATCTCATGCGGTCACTAAACGCTTCCCCTGATATTCGGGTTGATTATCGTCCGATTCGGGTTGGAAAAATCATGGTTGGCGGGGCAAAAGGGGAATCGTTTCAAACACGTCTGGAACGTTTTACGCGGGAACGTCCCTCGTGGGTGGACAATGTGTTCAAAGCGGGAGAGTATCATGTTTATATTCTCGACGATCTTGACGCCAAAGCGTTTAAGCCGGAAGAACTGCAAGCGTTAGCGGATCGGGTTCGTGAAGGAGCCGGTTTGATTATGCTCGGCGGTTATCACGCTTTTGCCGCCGGCGGATACGCCGAAACACCGCTTGCCGATATTTCACCGGTGGAACTTCGGAATATTGATCGTCAACCGTTGGATATTCCGATTCGTCAGGATATTCATTGGTCGTCAACAATCCCGATTCCGATCCTTCTAACACCGGAAGGACGGCGACATTATGTTTTGCGGCTGATCATGAATCCCGAAAAAAACGCCGAACTCTGGGCAAATCTTCCGCCGTTGCTCGGAGCTAACCGGTTCGATAAACTAAAACCGGGTGCATCGTTGCTTGC
The DNA here is from genome assembly GCA_031266315.1 of Planctomycetaceae bacterium. Lineage (GTDB taxonomy): Bacteria > Planctomycetota > Planctomycetia > Pirellulales > Thermoguttaceae > WRKP01. The sequence goes on from JAISBG010000684.1 coordinate 1,863, forward strand.
GGTTGGTCCTGAAAATCAAAAGATTCTCATTTCACAATTATTCGGTTTTGGCAGGGTTCTGGCGTTTGCCGGAGATTCAACATACCGCTGGTCTCTGGCGGGTTTTGTGGAAGAACACAAACGGTTTTGGCGGCAAGTTGTTCTTTGGCTTGCGAAAATGGAATCAATTATGGAAGGCGATTGCTGGATTACCACCGATCAGGTTCGTCTTTTGCCCGGAGAAACCGAAAAATTTCAAATATTTCTCCAATCGCCGGACGGTAATATTCTCCGAAATTTCACGGCAACAGCAACTGTTACCAAACCGGACGGCAATCAGGAACAGGTTGCGTTGGTGGACGAAGACGGAACACCAACCGGTTCGTTCCGTTCCACCGATGTTGCGGGAGATTACACAATTCAGGTTGAAGTTTCCCACGAATCGCTCCCAACAGATTCACCAACACGGCAGGCAACTGCCAGATTTATGGTTTACGACCGGAACCTCGAACTCGATAGTCCGGTGGCGTATCCTCAATTATTGAGAAATATTTCAGAATTAACCGGCGGACACAGTGCGACACCGGAACAACTAGGATCGCTCCTTGATGAACTTATTAAAAAATCAGAGGAACTAGTCGAAAAACGCGAAACAAAACAATCATTGTTCGATTCATGGGGATTACTGTTGGCGTTTACTATTATTCTCTGTCTCGAATGGTTTTTAAGAAAATTCTGGGGACTCGTTTAATAAATGTGATTGGGGACTGCAATATTGTTACGGTGTTCTACCGACCCTTCGGATCGTTTATCTATAGGTAACTTCTTGTATGATTAACTTGTCTATTATAGATATTGTATTGTATTTT
>JAISBG010000838.1 GCA_031266315.1 Planctomycetaceae bacterium
AACCGCCATGCAAAATGAACCGTTGCCGGAAAAATTTAATACTAATATTAATATCCTTCCGAAACGCAAAAATCGGTTCCTCCGTTTTACCGCCGCTTTTGCCAAAACAGCAGTCATACTGTTCGCGATAACCGTCATCTCCGCCCCGCTCTTAATGCACAAAAAATTCGGATGCGGTTTAGCAGAAAAAACATCAGCATTGCAGGTAACATTACCGCCGATTAGGTGCGACTTAGCAGAAAAAACAACAATGAGCAAACTATCTGACTCGATAAGCCAAAGAATTAATCCTTCTCAAGATACGATTGATTTTGTCGGCGGTGTTTCTGTCGAAAACACGATGAAGGAAAACGACCAATTTTTTGCAAATATTGACAACCTTATGAATTCTCCCCAAAACACCGTCGAGGAAATTGGCGGTCAAACAATCGTCGAAAGCAAAGACGGAGTTAAGTATCCTGTATCATCTACAAACGCAAAAGGAAAAAGTCAAAGAGTTAGCGGCGGCAGAGAAGGAGTTAGCTCTCCTCCTGCTAAAGGACTATTTTTAGGTAAAAGTGTCGGCGAAGGAGCTATTTATTCACTTCCTGTATTGTCCAGTGTTTCGGAAGACATGGATCAAAAGTTGGTTTGGCACGATCCTTATAATTCCGCCAACAACGAAGAGTACAAGAATACGGTTGAGAATGAATTTAAGCCGGTGAAGGTTGGCGAATTTTCGACGTTTTCGATTGACGTGGACACCGCTTCCTACTCAACAATGCGGCGTTATCTTAACGAAACCGGCAAATGTCCGCCGGTTGATTCTGTTCGGATTGAGGAATTCATCAACTATTTCAACTATGATTACGCTCCTCCCACAAACGGCAAACCTTTTGCAACTTATATTGATGTTTCTCCGTGTCCTTGGGAGTCGAAACATCTGTTAGCCCGAATCGGAATTAAGGGCAAGGAATACACAATGGAAAATCGTCCGGTGTTGAATCTTGTGTTCTTGATTGATGTTTCCGGTTCGATGTCGGCGTCCAACCGTTTACCGTTGGTCAAACGCGGGTTGACGGAACTTGTGGAGATGTTGCAGCCGAAAGACCGTGTTGCTATTGTAACTTATGCCGGAGCAAGTCAAGTGGCGTTGCCGTCTGTTTCGGGACAGGAAAAACGGGCAATTCTCGACTCAATCAATAGTTTAGGAGCCGGAGGTTCCACTGCCGGAGCCGCCGGAATCAAAACCGCTTACGAAACCGCACGGAAATATTACGACAAAAACGCTCAAAATCGTGTGATTTTGTGTACGGACGGCGATTTCAATGTCGGCGAAACCAACAACAAAACACTTGAAACAATGATCGGCGACGAGGCAAAGAGTGGTGTCTTTTTGACGATTCTCGGTTTCGGAATGGGCAATTACAAAGATGAACGGCTTAAAACATTGTCCATGCGCGGCAACGGCAATTACGGTTACATCGACACGCCGGAAGAAGCCCGCCGGTTGTTGGTTGAAAGTTTAACCGGAACACTTTTTGCGATTGCGAAAGATGTTAAGATTCAGGTCGATTTTAATCCGGCGAAAGTTGCGGGATACCGGCTGATTGGTTACGAAAACCGGAAACTACGCGACGAAGATTTTCATAACGACAAAATTGATGCCGGTGAAATTGGTGCGGGTCATACGGTAACAGCGTTGTATGAACTTGTTCCTGCGAGCGAATCTATTCCGGGTGCGGTGGACAAATCGCGTTACGACGATAAAACACCGGAAGAACAAAACGCCAACGCCGATATTCCGGTTGGCAATACGAAAAGCAACGAATTGATGTTTGTAAAATTGCGGTATAAATTGCCGGAGGAGAACAAGAGTTCGCTGCTTGAATATCCGGTGCCGGCTGTTTCGGAAAATACCTCAAAGGAAATAACCGGCGATTCTCAATTTGCGGCGGCTGTTGCGTTATTTGGAATGTTGTTACGCGAAAGCCGTTACAGCGGCAATGGAACATTCGACGACGTTCTCGAACTCGCAACTCCCAACACCAAAAATAATCAATACCGCAAAGAATTTATCGAACTTGTCAAAAAAGCAAAAGAATTGTGTAACCATTCACGCCAATAATAACATAGGACATCTCTAAAAATACATTTTTAATTTTTACCACAGAGAACACAGAGATAATTCTTTTGATCAATGGACAATGTTTTGACCGTTTAAAATACATAAAATAAAGAAATCGCCGATTCCATCGGATTAGATGTTTCCCACTGAAATAGTAAAATAATTGGTAATATTTCAACGGAATTTTCGTTAAAGGTCAGCAATCATCAGGTGGGCAACCTTTCGCTGTAAGGTTGCGTCGGCGATATCCGACTTGCCCCTTTTGGCGGTTGGCAATTTGATTCCAAAACGGAAGGCAACACAATTTGTCATCGTTAATTTGATTCACTGTCGGCGAGTACGCCGACGCAACCTTTCAGCGAAAGGTTGCCCACCTCTTTTCATCCTTTTTCGTGTGTTTTGCGTTTAAAACGAACTTTTCAATGCTCGGACACCTAATCCGGAAGATTCAGAGAAATCATAGGTCATGTGCAAGCGAAAACGGCACGCCGGTGTGCAAATTTTTTGTTGTGTAGTGTGTCTTTTTCGCTTGCACATGACCAATAATATTACCATTTTTTTAATTTCTTTCCTGAAACAAAAAATCTATTCCTTTTTCCGGTTCGGGAATATTGGAACCGTTTGGAGTATTTTTTTTCATTTTGATCAAACGGATTGCCAATATTTTTTGTTCCGGTTCTTCGTTGCCGCGAATAAAAAAGACTCTGCCAATTCCAGAACAATTCGGAATTGTCGGACCAATCAGAATCCATTGACCCGGCAAAAGATTTTGTGTTACAGTAAGAGAAATAAACGGTAATCGCGGTCGTCCGTTTTCAGGAATCATGATGGCGGAATGGATACGGAAGCGACGTTCCGCTGTCCCGTGTTCCAATTCCGGTACAATATCAAACCGAACAGTTCCGTTATTTTGGTTACGGGCATTTACACAAATCAATCCCAACGCATCTTTATAAGTTTGTCCGCAAAATTGACCGTTTTCGAACCAAAAACGAGACAATTCCGGCACCGGTTCTTCAAACGCTTTCAACGACGCCCGCATATCCGGCAATAAATTACGGTATTGCCGTGTTACGGGCGGATCATGCGGTATTTCTGAAACGGAAACCTCCTGAAAATCGTTAAACGTATTGATATTTTCCGCTTTTGCGTCGCCTGTTACGTGAATTAGTTGAGACAACGCTGGAGTTAGAAGGTCGCCTAAAACTCCGATACGAATTCCTTGTTCCGTCAATTCACGGCGGAGTGACGGCGTGATCATTTGTTCATCGACTTCCAGCCAAAGTTGCCGAACTAATTCCTGTTGTTGCGGTGTTGTACGAATCGTAAATATTTCAATTCCGACAGAATCGGGCGGTGCTTGTCCTTGTTGTAAAAGGTGATCAATATTTGGGCTGGTCGGTTCCGGTTTTTTGATAAGATGGCAGGCTGTCCCGAAAATCAGAATGAGCGTAAAAATTACGTTTATTGCCAATTGATATTGTAACCGGCATTTTGATTGATATTTTAATCGGAACTGTAAGCGGTACTTTCTGCTCAAATATTTTTTTTCTGAAAACCTCATGTTTGCTGACTGAAATGACAATAAATCCGGCAATAATTATCCCCACCGGTTGCGGCATAATTAACCGAAACGAAAAATCAATGAATGATAGAAAACAACTGTTTCGGTCAACGCGAACCATAACGTTTTTGGAAAAAACCGTCAAGACCGGTTTTGAAAAATTTCTTCAAAATTTGTGCAAATCCGAAAATAATTTTTTTACCACAGAGTTC
>JAISBG010000854.1 GCA_031266315.1 Planctomycetaceae bacterium
AAAAAGAACTCGAACAAAACGGACTTGTCAACTGGCATCCCGTTACAATGAAAACTCAAAGCGGCATCATTAAAGAAATGCTTGCCAATATGTTTTTCATTGACTATTACAGAACAAAAGCGGTGATGGTGTGGCTGATCGATGTTACTGAAATTCGCCATGCGGAAATGGAACTTCGGTTGGCTCGCGACACCGCCGAAGCGTCGGTGCGGGCTAAAAGTGAATTTCTCGCCAACATGAGCCATGAAATCCGAACTCCCATGAATGCCATTCTCGGTATGGCAAATCTTGCGTTGAGAACGGAACTGACCCCAAAACAACATGAATACATCGAAGCCGCTGAACAATCCGCACGGCTTTTATTGCGAATTATTAACGACATCCTTGATTTTTCAAAAATTGAGGCTGGACGGATGATGATGGAGTATCATGAATTTTCTCTCAACGAAGTCATTGACGATCTTGATGCTCTTGTTGCGGAATCGGCAACTAAAAAGAATTTATCTCTTTCTTTTGAATTGGCGAAGGGAGTCCCGATTCATTTGATGGGTGATTCTGTGCGTTTGCGTCAGGTTTTGGTCAATCTTGTCGGGAACGCGATTAAATTTACGAGTGAAGGTTCGGTACGTGTTTTCATTGATGTTGTGGAACAAGACGGTCTTTCGATATTACTCCGTTTTGCAGTGAGCGATTCTGGAATTGGTATTACGCCCAATCAAATGCGTTTGCTGTTCCGTCCTTTTTCTCAGGCTGACACTTCGACAACACGAAAATATGGCGGAACAGGATTGGGGTTGGCAATTTCCAAGAGTATCGTGAGTATGATGAAAGGAGAAATCGGGTGTGAAAGTCAGCCGGGGCAAGGAACAACCTTTACTTTTACCGCCCGATTGGGTTTGCCGCTCGAAGGCGATATGCTTGAAGATTTTTCGGAAATCCGTACCGATGTTCTTTTGTTGGGCGATCAACATGATTCTTTGTCGGCAATTCGGAATTATCTGGAACTCTTGAAGTGTAAAGTGGTGGCACAATACGAAAATCTAGATGAATTTGAAGTTTTCCTGAATTTGAACCGAATGGACGAAATTGATTTTGTCATTTTTGATTTTGACGATCTGGAACACAAAGGATTGTCCATGTACAAAACTCTTTGCGACAAGAATTTTATCAATGCCCCGCTTGTGGCATTTTCGAGTCATTCGGAGTTGGGTCGATTTCTGAAAGAGGGGGAAATTTCAAATTCCATTCATCTTATTCAAAAACCGATCGTTGTCAGTGATCTTTTTAATATTCTGATGTTGGTTACGTCGGAAAAGAAAAAGTCAATGATTGAATCGAAAAAGAAATCACACTCTCAAGGGGAAACTCGCCATTCCGGCACATCATTTGTGTTGCCGGAATCAATTCGGGGAGCCAAAATTCTTTTAGCGGAAGATAACCGAATCAATCAGATGGTTGCAACGGAAATGCTTAAAATGGAAGGATTTAGTGTTGATGTTGCTGCAAACGGGCGTATTGCGTTGGAAATGATTCAAAACAATCATTATGATTTGGTTTTGATGGACATTCAAATGCCGGAGATGGACGGTTTAGAGGCAACAAAAATTATTCGATCTGATTCTCGATTTAGTCATCTTCCGATTCTAGCAATGACGGCACATGCAATGACGGGAGATCGGGAATTGAGTATTGAAGCCGGAATGAACGATCATATTACAAAACCAATTGATCAGGCATTACTGTTCAACGCTCTTGTCAAATGGATCCGCAAACCATAACCGTTTACGCCCAAATCTGGAAACAAATATTTGTAAAAGCAGACAATCATCAAGTGGGCGACCTTTCGCTATTCGCTAAAAGGTCGCGCCGGTTGAGTCGTTATTGACTCCAAAACGGAAGGCAACACACCGTTAGACACCTCTAATAATTGGTGCAATTGTCCAGTTTTTGCTATCCACCGCTATCCATAAAAAAATTTGAGAAAAATAATCCCCAAAATACCCAAATTAAATCAAATTCTCATGAACATGAGGAATTTTTCTTGTTATATTCCGAATTTTTTGAAATATCCCTCTTGACTTGACTTTTTTAAATGTTATCATCTGTAGTATTATTACACTAATGGTTTATGATTTTTTAATATATTGTGTTTGAAGTATGACTACAAATATGGTGAAAACAGCAAAATATAATGTTCCCGGATTCAGTAAGGGAATCAAATTGATCGAACTTTTGAGTGAAACCAATCGACCACTTGGACTTACTGAAGCGAGTAATTTACTGGGATTAAACCAGCACATGACATTGCGGTTATTACAAACACTGGTTCAAGAAGGTTGGGTCATTGAAGAAGAAATTGGTCCCAAATATCGGCTTTCGTTAAAACCATTTTGTATTACAAGTAAACCATTGATCCGAAATGATTTGTTGCAGGTCGCCGCCGAACCAATTCGTCAAATGCACAACGAAATCGGAGAAAGTACAAGTTTAGGTATTTTGAACGATAACCGTGTCCTTTACGTTCTCCATTTTAACGGAACAAGAGCGATAACAGTGATTGGTCATGTTGGCAACCGTTACTTATTGCAATGTGCGGCGGCGGGAAAAGTATTACTTGCTCATGCAGATGAATCTTTGGTTGACCGGCTTGTTGCGGAAGGACTGGAGGCATTGACGCCCAATTCAAAAACAACTAAAGAAGCAATCATGGAAGATCGGGCAAAAACACTAAAACAAGGTTATGCGTTGGACAATGAAGAATATGCCAAAGGTTTAATTTGTTTTGCCGCGCCGATTTATGATTATACAGGTCATATTGTTGCGGCATTAAATACATCTGTATTACTTCTTCATTATTCAATGGAGGAGTTTATTGAAAAGATTGGTTCAAAAGTTCTTGAAACCAGTCAAACTATTTCAATTGCCTTAGGACACATTCCGTCCGGCAATCAATCTCAAACTGTTTTACAATAAGGAGTTAAATTATGAAAGCGAGTCAAAATAGGCGGGGGGGGGGGGACTGCGGTAAGTAGAGAAGCATTTACCCTCGTTGAACTTTTGGTGGTGATTGCGATTATCGCGGCGTTAATTGCTCTTCTGTTACCTGCCGTGCAAGCAGCCAGAGAAGCCGCAAGACGAATGTCGTGTTCCAATAACATAAAACAAATTGGAATCGCCTTGCACAATTATCACGACACCCACAACAGTTTCCCCTTTGGTTCGTTGAGTTTGGAGTTGCTCGCCACTGGTAAAATATACGGAGGGGGTTCCCCCGAATGGCCCAATCTTGCGGTTTTTATTTTACCATTTAACGAACAACAATCACTTTACGAAAGTTTTTATGAAATCCAAAAAGTCTCAAATGGTACTAACCGCCCCTATCAAAGTAATACAGCAACACTTTATGCTCCAGTTTTCGATAAATATGTTTCGGGTTACCTTTGCCCTAGTGATCTTCAAGGCGGTAAAATTACAGACGGTAATATTATTGGGTACAGTACCAATGCAGGAGCAGCATTCAAAACGAATTATCTTCCTTTTTATTCTGGTTACAAACTTCAACATGAACAACTTCGTATTAATGAATCTTCTGGGTGGAATCCGTTTTATAAAACAGCATTTGGTATTACGTATGGAGCCAATTTTTCGGAAATTCTTGATGGATTAAGCAACACAACAATTATGGCAGAATATTTAACCGGATTGAGTGATGACAGCATGTTCGGGTGGCCATTTACAAACCGTCCCGGAGCGCAATATCTTTATCCCATTACATCGCCTAATAGTTCTGTTCGTGATTTATCGCACAATATTCCGGAATTTTGTGCTGGAGATATTGGTCAAGGATTCCCTTGTTCCATCGCAAGCAACGATAATGAAAATACCGTAACAAGCCGTAGTAAACATCTTGGCGGTGTTAACAGTTTAAACGGTGATGCCAGTGTTAAATTCCTTAGCAATACGACAGAGGTTTATCTTTTTCGAAAGATGGTTTATATGGCAACTGACAGTAAAACGGATTTTCCGTAAAGAAAAAAAATTGTCTGGAATGTCATACCGGAATTATTATCATAAATGAACTGTTACAGAAGAGGTTAATAATGTTTTGCTATAAATTATTTATCGTAGCGGGTCTGGTTATCTGTTGTTTTGGTTGTTCTAGCGATGGTTTGAATCGTGCAGCCGTTGAAGGAACTGTAACACTGGATAATAAACCACTTGAAAAAGGTTTTATGTCATGGTTTCCACTTAACGGCGAAGGACCAACAGTTGGGGCTGATATTCAAAACGGAAAATATAAATTCAGTAAGAAAAATGGTCCCGTTGTTGGAGACTATCGCGTTACGATTAACGGACAACCGGTTCCAACAGGAAAAAAGAAACCATCGGCAATGAATCCTACCGTTATGGAGGATGTACTTACTGATCCTGTACCGACAAAATATCAATCTAATAATGTTATGGGGCAGACAACAGAACCCGTTCTCAAAGCAACTATTTCAACCGGAAAAAACGTTATTGATTTTCCGTTAAGTTCCCAATAATCAATATTGTAAAATGTTGTGTTGGTTATGATTTGTTCTCATTGCACTTGAAAATTTGATTTTCGTTTTGTTTTTTGGCGGGATTTACAAGATAAACAGGATTGTCAAGATAAAATAAAATCCTGACAATCCTGTAAATCCAGTCTAAAAAACGAATTTAAAAGTGTGAGGAGTTTAATAAAAGTCAAAATCCACCTTGTAGAATGGAGAATTTTTCAATGCGGTATTGGATATTTTTTTTACTTTGTTTCGGAATTTCAGGTGTTGTTTCCACAATTGATGCGGAAGAAAGTATTTATCCGATTAGAGTGATTCGTTCTTCGGAAGCGTATCCTTCGGCGGAAAATGCTTATTCGGCAGAAAAAGCGTTCGATAATAATCCCGAAACTTATTGTTGTCTCTTAGACACAAGCCGAAACGGAAATCACGGCAATCAAACAATTCCGCCTAACGGAGCCGCTCCCGTTGAAGGTGAACTCGTTGTCGATCTCGGTAAAATTGTTACCATTTCCGGTCTTATCATGAAATCCCGTAACAACGCCGGTACTTATTTGCCGAAACAAATTGATGTTTTTGCGTATCACAGCAATGCCGTTGATGAAAACCAAATCGTTTGGCTCGCTCAAAAAGTTTCAATTCCCAATCGGACAAATGGTCATTCGGTTGCTGTTGCATGGAAAGAAACACAAGTCCGGTTTATCGGAATCCGTGTTACAGATAGTTACGAATCAGGACCGAAACATTTTAATTTTCAAATTGCTGAATTATCGTTCTTTAACGGTCAAGCACCGGAAGAATTTCTTGTAACTTGTCCCAATCCGCCGGAACTTGCCTTGACAGAACAACGATTACATCGCGATTGGATATATCAAGATCACGGTCTCAAACCCGAAAATTGTTTTACTTCAAAAGACAATTCCGTAAACGAAACAATAATGTTGCAAAAAGTTTTCGCTGAACTTGATGCCGGTCAAGTTGACACAAAATTGTTGCGGAAAAAGATTGAAGAGTTGGAATTGGTTCCGAGTAACGATTTTCGTTGGAAGGAACTTTACTTAAAAGCCTGCCAATTACGGCGTCAACTCCGTTTAGCATCGCTTGCCGAAAAGACACCGAAAATCGTTTATACGAAACATTGCGTTCTAAGCGGTCCTGTCCATTATTCATGGACTGATGAATTAACCGACCAACAATACACTGAACGGATTCGTGATTTTCGGTCTGGTGCGAAACTTTGTATGATGACAATTCAATCGGACGGCTCCGTAGCCAATGAAATTTTGCACGAAAAAACCAACGGAATGATTCGTGATCCGAATATTTCGTATGACGGTACAAAAATTATTTTTTCGATGCGGGATAATTATGAAACAGATGACTTTCATCTTTACATAATGGATTTGAACGATAATAATAAAATTAAACAAATAACTTCTGGTTGCGGCTGTAGCGATGTGGAGCCGTGTTTTTTGCCAAATGATGATATTGTGTTCCAATCAACACGATGCACTCAACTCACGGATTGTTGGCGGCAGGCTGTTTCCAATCTTTATTTGTGTAACATCGAAGGTAAGTTTTTACGGCGGATTGGTTTCGATCAGGTTCACACGAATTATCCGCAGGTTCTCGATAATGGTACGGTAATTTACACTCGTTGGGAATACAATGACCGAACACAAATTTTTCCGCAACCGCTTTTTATGATGAATCCCGACGGTACCGGTCAGACAGAATATTACGGCGGTAATTCATGGTTTCCGACATCAATATTACATGCACGAGGTATTCCGGGTACAAATAAAGTGATCGGTATTGCTTCGGGACATCATGTGAATCAACACGGTAAGTTAATTATGGTTGACCGTTCGCGCGGAACACAAGGTAATTCCGGTATCGATTTTCTCGTTCCTGTACAAAAAGCCGCTGTACCGGAAATTACAAAATATCAGGAAAATATGGATCGTTTCGGTCAGACCGGTGAACAGTTTCAATATCCTTATGCATTGGATGAAGAACATTATCTTGTAACGTATTCACCGGAAGGATATCCGTGGAAACAAGGCGGCGATATTTACGATCCTCCGTTTGGAATCTATTGGATGGTAGCGGACGGACGCCGTGAACTTCTCGCTTATGACCCAACTATTTCGTGTAATCAATCCGTTCCGATTATTGCACGATTAAAACCGACTCTCAAACCATCACAGGTTGATCTTGCACAGAGTACCGGAAAATATTATGTACAGGATGTTTATTATGGTCCCGGTCTTGCCGGAATTGAACGCGGTACGGTTAAAAAACTTCGTGTGGTTGGATTGGAATTTCGTGCCGCAGATATTATGTACAACTCAAACACCGGTGAAGGCGGGCAATCACATTCCCGTACACCTATTTCCATCAATAATGGTTCATGGGATGTGAAACACGTTCTTGGTGAAATCGCGGTAGAAGAAGACGGCAGTGCGTATTTTGAAGTACCAGCCCGAACTCCGGTTTATTTTCAACTTTTAGACGAGAAAGGTTACGTTATTCAGACGATGCGAAGTTGGTCAACACTCCAACCCGGTGAAACATTCGCCTGTATTGGTTGTCACGAAGATAAAACTGTTACGGCTCCGTCTCGATTGACCGCCGCATTACGAAAATTGCCGCAAAAACTTTCACCGCACGTCTATACATACGGCTCTCTGGATTCGGTAACATCTTATCTTAGTGTCAATTGTCCCAAAGGTTTTACTGTACAGGAACAACACGGAGGTTTTAGTTATCCGCAACAAATTCAACCTATTTGGGACAAATATTGTCTTTCGTGTCATAACGGCAAAAATGATATTGCGGCGAAACAATCCGAACTCAATTTAAGCGGAAAAATTTTACCGTTTGATTGGAAACGTGCTCCGAATAATGGTGATGCGACACAAAATGCGTTGCGTAATTTTTCGGCATCATATCTTTATCTGACGAATTTCGGTCACGGTAATAAATGGGTTAATTGGATCAGCGCACAATCACGCCCGACAATGTTACCGCCTTACGCTTATGGTGCAGCCCAAAGTAATCTGATGACTTTTCTGGAACCATCACATTATAACGTTGCGATAACAACAGAGGAAAAACGTCTTATCGTTTGTTGGATTGATTTATGTGTTCCGTTTTGTGGTTCGTACACGGAGGAAAATCAATGGAATGATATTCAAAAAGCAACATATACCTACTATGAAAACAAACGGGCAACATTTGCAGAAATTGAACTCGAAAATCTTCGTGAACTTTATCGAACAAAAATAAAATCAGAACAGTATTACCTGAAACCATTCCGAACAATCAATCATTTCGAACGAGTCAAATGAAATCG
>JAISBG010000858.1 GCA_031266315.1 Planctomycetaceae bacterium
CTATCTTGCCTACAATCTTACCTATAGCGCCTATTGTGTCAAAAAAGATGTGTAGATACTTTTGGTCGAAGACCTGCGGTTATGAAAATGAAGCCCTATCGGGCTATTCAACTGAATAGTCACCTGATTCTATCTGTAGGTGTTTTACAGTTTCCATGGAAAACACCTAATTCGATAGAATCGGGAACTTTTTATTTTGGCGGGTAATTTCCCTGCCCCCTTTGACGAATGGGCAAGGAACTTTATAATAGTCATGTTATTTTTGAAGTTGATTATTTAGTGCGGTTTGCTTTTTATTTTTTATAAGGCTTGCCGAAGAGGGACCCGGCGGTGGAAGACCGTGAATCTGGTCAGGTGGGAAACCAAGCAGCCATAAACGTTACCTTTCAGGTGTTCGGGTTTCTCTTTGGCAAGCCTTTTTTGTATGACGAATTCCCGCCTCACGGAAAACAATTATGGAAAATAATTGTATTGTATTGTAAAAAATACTTCCGGCGGTAATATACTTTACACGGTAAGAAACTACCATTTAGATTTACAGAGTGATTGTGAGTTTTTACCTATTAGCCCCGCTAGGGGCGAGATGTGCATAACCGGCGGTGAAGCGAAGCGTAACCGCCGGATAAAGCCCTCCAACTCCCAAAGCCCCGCAGGGGCGAGATAATAAAATAACAACCGCCGAATATAATCTCGCCCCTGCGGGGCTTTAGAGGTAGTGTGGTGCATTGATCCGGCGGTTGCGCTATCGCTCCACCGCCGGTTATGCACATCACGCCCCATGCGGGGCTAAGTCAGAAAATAAATCGTTTTTAAAAAGGTAATTTTCAACCGTGTGAAGTATACATGCGGTTACGACACTTCGCTCCGTCTCCACTATTTCTCACGCAATTCGTAAACGGGAGGATGTTTGTAAAATGAAAACAACCCAAGTTGGAACATCGGAATCTTCGGAAACCAACGTCAGTCCGCCAAACAATATTAACTCCCCAACCCAAGAAGATCATTCTGCCGGTTCAGGAAGTTATCAGGTTGTTGCCAGACGTTACCGCCCCAAGACTTTTGAAGAATTGGTCGGGCAAAAACATATTGCTCACGCTTTATCGAACGCTCTTACAACCGGTCGTGTCGGTCATGCTTATCTTTTTACCGGAGCACGCGGAGTCGGAAAAACGTCAACCGCAAGAATTTTCGCCAAATCCTTGAATTGCGTCAACGGTCCGACATTGGAACCATGTGGTGATTGCGATAGTTGCCGAAGTGTTAGCACGGGAGAAGATATTGATGTCCTTGAAATCGACGGAGCAAGTAATCGCGGTATCGACGAAATCCGCCAACTCCGCCAAAACGCTTCGATTTGTCCAAGCCGCTCAAAATTCAAAATCTATATTATCGACGAAGTTCACATGTTGACGCGGGAAGCGTTCAACGCTCTTCTCAAAATTCTCGAAGAACCGCCGGAACACGTCAAATTTATCTTCTGCACAACAGAACCGTCTAAAATTCCGATAACGATTCTTTCCCGTTGTCAACGATTTGATTTTGCCGGAATCGAAACAACCGCAATCTCCCAACGGTTAGCGGGAATTGCCGCCAACGAACATGTTACGGCGGACGACGGAGTTTTTCCAATGTTGGCACGGCGTGCCGCCGGTTCCATGCGCGACGCACAATCCCTTTTAGAACAACTACTGTCGTTTGCACCGGAACATATTTCGCTTGCTGATGTTCACGAAATGCTCGGAACTGCCAATGATCAACTCCTTTTTCGGTTGCTTGATGCTATGCTCCGATGTGAACCGGCGATTATTTTCGCCGAGTTGGAAACTGCCGCTTCGGAAGGTGTTGATTTTGGGGTCATGGTTGAACAAATGATAGGATTGCTTCGGGACTTGCTTGTTGTGGCGTCCGGCGGTGATGCAATGTTGATGCTTTTTTGCTCCACAACCCAATTCGATCAGGTCAAATCAATCGCAAACACTTTCGGTTTGCACCGGATACTCGCTTCGCTTCAAATTCTTGATCAAACGCATACGAAAATGCGTTTCAGTACACAAGGACGTATTTTAACTGAACTGGCGTTGATTCGAATTGCTCATCTTGATCATTTCCAAATGATTACGGTATTACTTGACCGGATTCGTGAGGGCAATCTGGCGTTTCCGGCAACTCCGACTCAAACACCAACTCAAACAATTACTCAAACAATTCCGGCAGTTGCTCCTATTGCTCCGGCGGTAAAACCGGTTCAACGTGTCATTCCGCCGCCGTCCCAAATTCCTATTCCTGCTCAATCTGTTCCTGCTTCCGCTCAACCTGTTCCCGTTTCCACTCAATCTATTCCAAGTTCCACTCAACCCGCTCCAGAGGTTCGCCGGTCTTCTTCTCCCAATTCAAATTCAGTAAATTCAGTATCTCAGACATCCGGTCAAACGCCGTTGCAACGTTTTAATGAAGCGTCGGCGATACCAAAGATTGATTTGGAGACGATGACTGATGAAAAAGCGGTTGCTGTTTGGCGGGATGCGATTGACACGATTCCCGGAATGTTGGCAACATACGCGGCAAATTATAAAAAACTTACTTTTGAAAAACCCAACGGATTTTTTGTTGTTTTCGACAATCGGATGGCTAAAGAATTTTGTGAACGCGAATCGCCTCGTCTCCTAAACGCGCTGTCTCAGGCAATCGGCAAGGCAATTCGAATCCGGTTTGAACTTATCGAAGAGAAACAACCCGCTCCGACTCCAACTCAGGAAGTCAACCGCAACCAACTTTTTAAGGATGTCGTGGAAAATCCTTTCGTTAAAAAAATTGGCGAAATTTTCGGTGCCGAGTTATATGATGTACGATAAAAACAAAAAAGAAGAGATTTTCTGATTCTCCCGTATTAGGTGGGCAATCCGCCCGCTGGGCGGTTGCGCCGGTTGAGTCTTCATTTTGCCGTCGTTAATCTGATTCACTGTCGGCTAACGCCGACGCGACCTTTTAGCAAATAGCGAAAGGTTGCCCACCTGATGATTGCTAACTTTTAACGAAAATTTCACTGAAATTTTACAAATCACTCAAAAACGGATACTTTGTTTGCGAACAAAGACAAACTTGTCAAGGGCTAACCACTTCACCGCCGTTGATAGTTCCCATTGCTCCCCAAACGCCGTAATTTGATGATCCTCCTGATTCGTTTGTTGGTGGTGCAACTGTCAAATCTCCGCAATTGACTGTTTCACTCACAAATCGAACGGAACCATCAAGGAGAAGACATTGAACTCCGCCGGCATGTTCACTTGATGCGGAAATGTAAGCGGCTCCCGTATCGGAGCCGCTGGTTCCTTCACGGCAATTCGGAGAGTTCGGCGGTAAAATTGTGTTAAATGAATTCCATGTCGTTGGACCGTCCTATGCCCGTTGTCCGGTGTAAGCCCAAACTGCCGAATGTGTTTCCGCTGATTTTTTGTCATAACACAATTGCGGGTTTGTGTCGCAACCGGTTACATTTTGACCGATATAACCGCTTTGTACTAAACCAGCACCTCCCCAAGGCGAAATTTTGCGCTCACTCATAGCAATTGTGTTGCTTGTTCCGTCTGACGCGGATTCCATTCCTTTATATTGTCGTACACGCGGGCAAAAAAGTCCTCTGGAAAGATCGCCGGTAAATGTATCGCCAAAACTGTACACATAGTTGGCAAAACCTAAGGAATTATGGTCACTGGCTTGCCGTAACCTCCACACGGCATCCGATGGACAAAGAAACAACGGAACCTGAGTGGTAAAAACACTTCCATTGGAACCGCTTATTTGTGTGACATAATTGTTAGAACCGGTGATTTCATATTGTTCCTTGTTACAGGTACGATAGAAACGAACCGATTCCATTGCCGAGTAAAGAGAACCCAATTCCACGAACGGCAGGACGGCAATATTAGCACTGCAACGTTCTTCGTTCCCGTACGGATTTGTTGCTGAGGGAACACCGGCAATACCCCATCGGTAAGCGGGAAGCGCGAGACGGGTGTCGTGGTAATTGTGTAACCCCAATCCGAATTGTTTCAGATTGTTTGAACACATTGAACGTCGAGCGGCTTCACGTGCCTATGCAAACTGAAAAGTTGTGTATAATTATAGGTGTTGCGGAAAAAGGTCTTGCTACAAAACTTAGTAAGAACAAAAATTATAATAAAACAAAAATCCTGTATTCGTTGAACT
>JAISBG010000022.1 GCA_031266315.1 Planctomycetaceae bacterium
TTTACTGAACAAACATCTGACAACACCGCCGCCGCCTGTAACGCAACGTAATAAAAATATTACTCCTGAATTTGCGGCACTCTTAAAGATGATGCTTGCCAAAAAACCAGAAGACCGTCCTAAATCAACAGACGAATTGTCGAAAATGCTCCATTCAGTTCGTATCTTTCGGCGTTCACCAATCCCAAACGATGTCGCCTGAAAATCATTGCTCAAAAAATATAAATAACTTATGTTACGCACTAGATGGAAAGTTGTGGTTTTGTCGAAGGATTTTTGTTTTTTCTAGGGAATGATTTTTGCCATTTATCATTTTTTGTTTCCTATTGAGGCTGTTTGGCAGTCTTACGGAACCATTAGGATCGTCTATTACTTTGCCGTAAGAATTAGTTGTGTCACTTTATGGGCAACATATTTTGTTAAAAGTTATCGGGGAAAACATCGAGGAATATTGTTTGGCAATCGTTTTCGGGAATACAATGAAGATGTCGGCATACCGCCGGAATAAGAATAGAATCGCCTTGTTGCAATATTTCAATCGCGTCAGGATCAACTTCACGTTCGGAATTTTTTATGATTCCGCTTCTCCGACCCGCCGTGAACGAAATTACCAGCGTTCCCTCCAAAACCGTCCAAAGATGACAACGATGATCGTTATACCAGATGTTCGGCTCGTTCAATGTCCAACGGTTAATCGTAAAATTTTTGTCAATAACCAGTTGTTCACAGTGAATATCCCTCGTTTTAAGCGGTTGTTGAGCGGCGATAGGCAATCCCGGATTTTGTAAGACTTTGATTCCTTCTTCGATTTTCAACTCACGCGGTTTGCCGTTCAAATCAAGACGGTTCCAGTCAAAGATTCGAAAGGTAATATCGCTTGAAGTTTGAACTTCCGCAACGAGAACTCCGGCTCCCAACGCATGAAGTGTACCGGGAGGAATAAAAAAACAATCACCGGGTTGAACTTTGACCCGATTCAACAGCAAATCCCATTGACCGTTTCGGATAAGATGTTCCTGTTCTTGGACGGTATAAGGTTTGCGGGTTCCGACCCAGATGAAACTGTCCGGCTCCGCAGCAACAACAACCCACGCCTCCGTCTTGCCCAAGTCTCCAAACGATGACTTTTGAACAAAAGTATCATTCGGGTGAACCTGAATCGATAACGGTTGAGCCGCATCAAGATATTTCAAAAGAAGCGGAAAACGTTTCGGTAAATTTGGTGAATTCGGTAAATTTGGTGAATTTGGTAAAGTATTAGGTAAAATATTCGGATTGATGTAATCGGCTCCAAACAACTCCAGCGGATGACTCAAAAGAATATCATGCAACGTCAAACCGCAAAGTTGACCGTTTCGGATCACACTAAGCCCTTGAGGATGATCGCTAATCTCCCACGACTCCGCAACAATATTATCTTCAGCGGGAATCGGACGGCGAAACAAATCACGGAACCGATGACCGCCCCAAAGATAATTTTTGTAAATCGGCTCAAACCGAAATGGGTAAAGAGGTTGCTTTTGAAGAACTGTATCTAACTTTTTCATCATTATGGTTGTATTGGGGAATCTCTAATAATTCATTTTTACCACAGAGAACACAGAGAAAATTTTTTTGACCAATTATTTTGATCAATTTTTTTTGAATACTAAAAATAGACAGAAAACACGAAATTTTAATATTACTTTATTCTTATACTTTGCGTGTCAAACAATCAAAAAAATTGATCAAAAACATTGGTCAAAATAATTATCTCGGTATCCTCTGTGAACTCTGTGGTAAAAAAAAGTATTTTTAGAGATGCCTATTGGTTATTTTTCCAGTCAGGTGTTTGGATTTTCCTTTTTTTCAACGATTCCGAGAATTTTTTGCATTTCTTCAAGCGGAATTTGTTTGGTTTCCGGCATTGCAAAAAGAACCCAAAGAAGTTGCAAAAACATCATTCCGGCAAAAAGCAGGAAAATAGTTGCCACTCCAAACAAGGCAAGCAACGGCGGAAACAATTGGGTGATGATTGCCGCGAGAATCCAGTGAACAAACGAACCAAGCGCCTGACCTTGAGCACGAACTTTATTGGGGAAAATCTCTCCGATAAAAACCCAAATACACGCTCCTTGACCAAAAGCGTGAGACGCAATAAACACCATCAAACCGCCAAGAACAATCAAAATTCCCGACATCGGAACAGCATCATCCTTGAGCGAAAGAGAATCCGGCGGAACTTCTTCCTCAATTTTCCAAATTTCATTCTGTAATTCGTTGCCGGTTTGATTCAAAACCGATTTCGCTTTTTCCAATTCTTCCGTAAAAAATTGTTTTTCGTTGGGCGAAACGGCATTGTCGTACATGGTTTGAACTTTTTCGAGTTTTTCCGTTGCTTCCGTGAAAGCAACATTTTTAATGGAAACATTGAACTCTTCCGCAAAAACAATAAACGCTCCGGCAACAATACAAAGACTCGAAATGTACCCAATCGAACCAATCAACATTAACTTCCGCCGCCCAAACCAGTCAATCACAAACATTGCCATGACGGTAAATACAAGATTGGTCAAACCGATAATAACCGGAAAAAACATTGACCATTCCTTGCTCGCTCCCGCAATCGTGAACACTTTCGGGGCATAATAAAGAATAGCGTTGATACCGGAAAGTTGGTTGAACGCCGCCATACAAATTGCCAGAAAAATCGGGAAACTCAATTGACGGCAAAAAAAGATTTCCCTTCC
Source organism: Planctomycetaceae bacterium (assembly GCA_031266315.1). Classification (GTDB taxonomy): domain Bacteria; phylum Planctomycetota; class Planctomycetia; order Pirellulales; family Thermoguttaceae; genus WRKP01. The sequence continues at coordinate 2,730 of JAISBG010000022.1, forward strand.
GTAAGCGGATTCTTCTTTGATGGCGTTTTGGATAATCTGAATTTCCGTCTCGGTATCGCCCGAATCGGTTCCGAGT
>JAISBG010000116.1 GCA_031266315.1 Planctomycetaceae bacterium
AAATAAATAGTATAGGCGAATTACCTCAAATATGTCAAGTAATGGTCCAGTAGGATTGCAAGTTTGTAACCGTTCACGAATAATCAAAGTCAAGGTAATGTATTTACTCACGATTCTTAAGTCCGTAGGACTTGTACATGGATAACCCCGTGCAAACGGAGTGCAGCACGGGGTATTGAATAATACGCCTCCTCCTACCGAACTGCGTAGCAGTTCAACAGAAAAACACTGTCCTTGCCAAGAGTATGTTGAACTGCTACGCAGTTCGGTAAGTTGTGGTTACGTTTTCCCCGTGCTGCACTTCGTTTGCACGGGGTTATCCATGTTAAAGTCCTACGGACTTAGGAATCATATCCCTTGACCTTGATTTTTCGTAAACGGCTACGAAAAAACTTGCAATCCTACTGAGCGCAACAACGTGGAACGATTGTTCAAGGGCGAAGCCTATTGCCGTACCGGCTAGGTACACAATTGCAAAAAAAATGAAAGGATATAAAATATTACCCCAATGTGTCAACGATTACGTTTGACATAATACAATCGGAGAATCCGGTAGAGGAACCGGAAAAATATTTTTTCTTCGGTTTTTTGATTTACTTTTGACCTTTGACAAACCTATGCGAACATTTTTGACATTAACCATTTTTTTCAGTCTTTCCTTAACCATTATGGCACAAGACATTGTCCTTCCGGCTCCGCAACGTTCTGGCGGTAAACCGCTTTTCGACGCAATCAATGAACGGCAGTCAATCAAAGACCCCGCCAATACTCCTATTGATTGGCAAACTCTTTCCGATTTACTTTGGGCGGCTTACGGTTTTAATCGTGAAGACCGCCGTGTTGTTCCGAGTCCACTGAATATGCAGGAACTTTCCGTGTATGTGGTACTCAAAGAAGGCGTTTATCTGTATGACGCCAAAGCCAATAAACTGTTTGAAAAAGTAAAAGGCGATCACCGGACTGTTGCCGGAAAACAAGATTATGTTTATGTTGCGCCGGTCAATTTGTTGTACGTTGTGGACAAGTCAAAAGAAACCGGAACCGGAGCCTATATTTCTTGCGGTTGCGCCGCACAAGATGTCTATCTTGTTTCCGCTTCCAAAGGACTTGCCTGTGCCGTGCGAACCGGTATTGACAAAGACGCGGTGAGTAAATTACTGAAACTCGACGCCCAACACGAAGTAATCGCCGCTCAAACAATCGGTAATAAAAAATAACCGGTTCGTTTTTTTTCGGAACAGAATCCTGTTTTTGATGATATACTCAAGCCGTTTTAAAATTCACGAAGCTGATTACGGAAGCGCAACAACGTGAAGCGGTTACTCAAGGGCGAAGCCTACCGCCCATACCGGCTACGGTATAAATTCAAAAAATCGGTGATTGAGGGCGGAAAGTACGTTATCGCCCCAATTTTTAGCGGAGAATAAACGTTTTTGCCGAAAATGAATCTCCGCAAACCGTTTTGATTTTCACCCTTGTTCGTTCACTCAACCCTAAATTTAACATCCATGTTTTTTTTCAAATGGTTGCGAGTTATTGTTGCTGCGATTTTTTTTGCGGCAATTTCAGCTCTTTTTCTCGACTTTACCCAAACAGTTCCAAGAATATTGCACTGGGTTGCCCACTTTCAAATTACACCGGCAATTCTGATTTGTGATTTTGAAACTTCTAAAATTTTTAGAACATTGTTTCAAACCGGAACCGGAATCCTTGTATTCTGGGTTGTTCTGACTTTCCTGTTTGGACGTGTTTATTGTTCCATAATGTGTCCGCTTGGAATTTTACAGGACATTTTCTTGCGGCTGGCAAAATTGTTGCGGGGAAAACGGTTCAAACTTAAATTCAAATTCCGTTCCGAAATGAAAAAAACACGTTACGGATTATTAACGGTTTTTGTGTTGGGTCTTGTTTTTCTGCCGGTAACAGTGTCCGTTCTTGATCCGTACAGTCATTTCGGTCGCATTATGATGTGGATTTTCCGTCCGGTTTATCTTGCCGGAAATAATATTCTCGCATGGATTGCGCCGGATTCGCTCTACTATGTTTCAAATTATATTAACATTCCCGCTTTTTTACTTGCCTTATTCGTACTGTTATTCATCGGTATTTTGTCGTCTCTTTTCGGCAGACGTTATTGCAACACGATTTGTCCGGTTGGTACGATACTCGGACTGGTTTCAAGATTTTCCCGTTACAAAATCCGTCTTAAACCCGGTTGTATTTCGTGCGGTCTTTGCGAAAAATCATGCAAGGGCGAATGTATCAACAGTAAAAATAAAACGGTTGATTCGTCGCGTTGTGTTGCCTGTTTCAATTGTCTTTCGACCTGTAAACGACATTCCCTTGTTTATTCGCCGCCTTTACCGGTTATTTCCGTAGCGCCGAAAGAGCCGGAACCGTTGCCGCAACGTCACGCGGCTTTTGTGCCTGTTCCGGTTCGGGCGGAAAATCATCGGCGGCGTTTTTTGCAATGGTCGGTCTTTTCTTTTTTCCTGCCGTCGTTTGCTGTTGCAGTCCGTGCCGCAAGTCCTTCACCCGACCCGTCTTTGCCGACCGGTATCAGCCGCGTCAGTTACAAAAAAACAACTCCCATTTTACCGCCGGGAGCCGTCGAACAAAAACAATTTCGCAAAAAATGTACGGCGTGTCATCTTTGCGTGAGTAAATGTCCGGCTGAAATCCTTACGCCTTCAACCTTTGAACTGGGACTTGCCGGATTTTTGCAACCGGTTGTCCGATTTGAACGCGGATTTTGTAACTACGATTGCACTATTTGTACGGAAGTTTGTCCGTCGCGGGCGTTGACGATGATTGAAAATATTGATGAAAAACATCTTTTGCAAATTGGGTGTGTTATTTTTGTGAAAGAAAATTGTGTGGTGGAGATGCAAGGTTCGAGTTGCGGAGCCTGCGCGGAACATTGCCCGACCGGTGCCGTTCACATGATTCCCTACGGTGATCCGTCAAAATCATTAACGATTCCCGAAGTGGAACCGGATCTTTGTGTTGGTTGCGGAGCCTGTGAACACGTTTGTCCGGTTCGACCTTTCCGTGCCATTTATATCGACGGTCTCGAAAAACACGCTAACGCCAAACCCGCTTTCGACCCCAACGAAAAACAACAGGAAGTTAAACCTGATGATTTTGGATTCTGATAATTTTTATAACTATTCAATCGAATGTTCGTTAAAAGTGGGGATTATAAGGTAGGCAACCGTTCGCTGAACGGTTGCGTCGGCGATAGCCGACTGTGAACCCAGTTTAACGACAGTAAATAGTACTGTCTTCCGTTTTGGAGGCAATAACAAACCAACCAGCGCAACTCTTCTGCGAAGGGTCGCCCTCTGTGTTCTCTGTGGTAAAATGAATTATTAGAGATTCCCTTTGCTAAAAATTACCGAATCTTGAAACAATTCAACTCAATAACATTCAAAGGTATTGAAAACAAAATGGAATGTCTGATAATATTTGTCGTTCCGTTTACCCGTCGTTAGAATTATTGAATTTACTTTATGAAGATTACCAATCCGATATTTTGGAAAACAACCGGTCTTTTGGCAACAATGTTGCTTCGAAATTGGATGGGGTTGATTGATTTCAAAGCGGCATTTTATGATCCGGGAATTGATCCGGCGTTTCAGAGCGAAAAACAACATTTCATTTTACTTTTCTGGCACGAACATATTTTGTGTCCACTGTTTTTACGTCGGCATAGCGATGTAACGATGATGCTCAGTCAACATGGAGACGCTGAAATTGTTGAGCAAATTGCAAGATTGTCCGGTATGCGTTGTGTTCGCGGCTCTTCTTTTCGCGGCGGAACGGCAGCGGTTAAACAGTTTCTGAAAATGACTTCGCAAAGTATTATCGCTATCACGCCGGACGGTCCGCGTGGTCCGCGCCGGAAATTGGCGGTTGGTCCCGTTTTTCTCGCTTCAAAACTCCAAATGCCTGTTGTACTTCTTGGAGTTGGTTATGATCGTCCTTGGCGTATTCGAAGTTGGGATCGTTTTGCGATTCCGCGTCCTTTTTCGCGTGGTCGGTTCATTATTTCTCACCAATTCCCTGTTCCTGCCAATCTGAATAAAGACGGTTTGGAATTTTTTCGCCAAAAGTTTGAAACACAATTAACCTGTTTAACCGACGAAGCCGAACAATGGGCAACCTCCGGCGAACCGCTTCTCGGTGAATCTATTGTTTGCTCCGGTCCCAAATGTTCACTCATGTACTACGGTTACAGCAAACCTGCAACCATTCGCTAAGTTAAACTGTGTTAGTGTTGTATCGAGTATTTTCCAAGTAACTATTTACCAGATCAATCCGATAAACATACTTCGCAAAGTCAACAAACTGGGATTTTAAAACGCCAATGGATTGATGTTGTTATTAGACCTTTTCTCTAACCTTATTTTCATTTTTTCCCTCAATTGCTCTTGCGTAACTTTAGAGTTATTGTTATTCTGCGGGCAGTTTCCTTCCTTGTTATCTTTCACCGATTTTTTTTCTTTATGTATTCCCCCGAAGTGACCAAAGCTCTTAAGCAAAGTGATCGCCAATTCAAAAAGGTTTTTGGAGTGACGAAGCCGACGTTTTTCCAATTGCTTTCTATTCTCCGTGTTGCCGATGCCGAACATCATAAATTTGGCGGACGTCCTAGTCGCATCTTCTTGGAGACCAAACTCCTTTGGACACTCCAATATTGGCGTGAATACCGCACGATGGAACATCTTGCGTATGAATACAACACGGTTGTCAGCCCTATTCACGATGAAATCGTTTGGATCGAAAATGCTCTTATCCAAGACGGCACTTTTTGTCTGCAAGGTAAACAAATCCTTCAAAATCCCGATTCACCGTATCAAGCGGTTGCGGTG
>JAISBG010000197.1 GCA_031266315.1 Planctomycetaceae bacterium
TCGCCGCATCACCGAATTTGTACAAAAATACAGGGATACCGCGCACGAGTTCCTGCCGTATCACCGGTTCGGTGCACAAAAATATTCCTTTCTCGGCAGGAAAAATGAGATGGAGGAAAAATAAACAAAAACTTCTGATTCTACCGGATTAGGTGTTTTCCACCGGAATCGTCAAATTGGTAATCATAAGGTAAGTAAATAGGTAGGCGACCTTTTGCTAAAAGGTCGCCCACCTGATGATTACCTATTATTTGACGATTCCAGTGGGAAACACCTAATCCGGTAGAATCAGCAATTTTTTTTTCCGAACAAACATTCTTTTCAATTATACTGCGCTAGCGGCGGTTATTTTAAAATTCTTTCATTTCCAGTTTTTTAATTAGTGTACCTTTACTATCTTCTGTTTCCGCCAAAGACTGGATATGTAGGTAGGACAAACCATGTTCTGTATTCGTTTGCATTTCTTTATGAAAAAGAACTTTGTTTCCATTAAAGAATTCTGCTGTTCTTTTTTCCGTGTTCCACACAATCCGAATTTCCGTCCAATTATCAGCGGGAAGATCATTTTTTCCGACAACAAAAGTAAATTGTGCCAAGTCTTTAATTGTTACGTCAATCGGATTAAACCAACGATCCGTCAATGACAAACGTATTCCTTCTCCTCTCACACGTAAACGTACTTTAATTTCACCGTTACCGGTAGCCGGAAAATTCCAGACGGCACCTTGTACTTCGCTGAATAAACGTTCGTCCTTGATCCGTGAAATCAACAGTGCTTCCTGAAAATTACCGTCCGGATCGGGAACCATGACGGCTCCGTTGGTTCGGTTCCACGCACAATGACCGGAAAAACCTCTGAAATTTCCAGAAACACTTTTGAGATAAACTTGAGTGGACAGGTTGCCCATTCCTGTACGAAAATCTTCCGCACGGTTTTTTTCATAGAGCCATTTCGGATCAAAAATCACAACTTTCCGGCTGACCGGATGTTGACCAAAAGAAAGAAGCACTTTTCCAAACGGAAGTTCTAACGCTTCAAATTGATGGACACTTTTATCCAACACTTCATTATTACCGCCTTTAGTGCGAAAATCGGCGTCGTTACGAATTGTATTCAGCCAGATTTCCCGAAACCCTTTCCATGTTTTGCCGTCATCATCGGAAATGGCGGCATGATTTGCGTCACGATTAGTGAATACATCTTCGCCGCCTTCGCCGTTTAATTCACCTTTAGAAAGCGGCGGAAATTGATCTTCATGACGTAATTCCGGCAACGGTTGGGTGTTACACCAAAAGAAAAGTGTCCGTCCGTCGGAAAGACGATAAAGTGTTGGCATTGTCAGCGTACCATGAAATCCCGATGGTTCCGGGGCTGTCCATGTTTCTCCGCCGTCGCGTGAAATATATTTGTAATGATAATCCTGAGAAGTACGGGCAATCAACATCAATGTTCCGTCCGTAAATTCTGTAACTGTTGGTTCGCAAGCCCCGTTTTGCCAACGCAATCCCTGATGCGGCGGTTCAATTTTATGTTTCGGAACACTTTTCAGTAACACTTCACGCCATGTTTCTCCGTCATCATCAGAAAGTAACAAAACAACTTGTCCGGACTGATGTATTCGTGTTTGTGCCGGCGCAATCCAACGTTGGCGACTCCGCAAGGGAATAAGTGTGCGGAAATGTTGATAGGGATGATTGGATATTTTTTTCCATATCAAATCGGTTGAAGCGGGACTGTCCGTGCTTGTTATCACATAGATTCCGGCTTCTTTGGGAGAATAATTCCAAAATTCGTCGAGAGTAATTACTGTAATATATTTACCGGAGTAGGGACTTCGGACAGACTGTCCCAATTCGTTTGGTGTTGCGGCAAACTTTTTCCAGGACAACCCGCAATTACGTGACGCAAGATAAATCCGTTCACCTTTATCGTAAAAGTTTTTTTTGTTTTGAGAACCGTAAATCCGTATTTCCCCGTCCGGCATCACACAAATATCACGCCACGTGTTACAAGGCGGAATCGTAACAACAACCGGTTCATAAATAGATTGTAATTCTTTGGTATCAAAATCGTTAAGTAACGACTGCATTTTAGGCAGATACCAAAACGGATTAACATATTCAGGTTGAATGTTCGTATTCTGACCTAAACAGGACAACCCAAATAATGTTACGAAACAACTAATAATAATGATTTTTTTCATCAAATTATTCTCCTGATTAAATGTGTAAAAAAATTGAAACAGTTTTAGTTTATCTTTTTAAATTCCCTTTGTCGAGAGATCAAATTCAAAAAAATTCTTTCCTCTTTTTTCGACAGTAACAAGGGCGATGCTATCGTTAATCCGGTTCACAGTTGGCTAACACCGACGCAACCGTAGATGAAATCCCTTTAGCAAATAGCGAAAGGTTGCCCACCTCTGTTTAATCGCTGAGTTCTATTGACCTTTATTTGTACACAAAACCTTACAATTATTTTGCCGGTTTTGTAACGGTAATATTGAACACGGTATTTCCTTTAACTTCGCAGGTTAAACCGGACGTGGACGGATTTTCAAATTTCGGGTCAATCAAATGAACAAGCGGAGTTCCATCACTTCCGCCGCCGGTTGTTGCCGAAACAGTTA
>JAISBG010000290.1 GCA_031266315.1 Planctomycetaceae bacterium
TAGTTGATAGTATCGCAAGCGGATTTAACACGTTGCGGTCTATTCTTTTTCCACTATCAACTAATAGACAGCCCTTACAGGGTGATTGTTGTTTGGGCGTGACTTACCCGCCGCGTTGCGGCGGGCTGGCTTGTGTTGCCCCTAAAGGGGCGGAGGAAAAACTTGCTATCCTACCGGACAACAAAATTCTGATGTTAATGTATGGTTGACCGACTTTTTGCCGACGGGGCGGAACATGAGTTTTTAAAGTATTTTAAGGAATTGTCTATTGACCCATAAACTGAATAGACAGTTACAATCAGTTGCTGTTTAACCCGACAGGGCTTCATTTTGGTAACTGCGGGTCTTTGACCTGCGGTTATCGAAATAAAGCCCTAGCAGGCTATTCCGTGTTTCGGATCAAGTTATTTGGAAAATCTCTATACAACACTAACGCTGTATAGCAATATTATGTAAACTTGTTAAAATTTTAGAGTTTGTTTTAAGTTTTCCATTGTCATTTGTCAACAAAAAAGAAATTTGAAACCGTTTTTGGTATTATTTTTCGCAACAAGATCATGTCTCAAGAACCTTACCGACCGTATATTTGGGATCGTAACGAAATTTTATCGCGTGACGAAATCCGGGCGTTGCAATTTGTCCGGTTGCGTGATTGTATTCGCCGTTGTTCGGCTGTACCGTTTTACCGTAAAAAGTTCGACGAGATGGGAATTTCGGCGGATTCGGTTCATTCTGTGGACGACATCCGAAAATTACCGTTCACAACCAAAGCGGATTTTCGGGACAACTATCCGCTTGGTTTTCTGGCGGTTCCGCGAGAACGGGTTGTCCGTTATCACGGTTCGACCGGAACCACCGGAAAACCAACTATTGTCGCCTACACCCAGCAAGACCTTGATCTTTGGGCTGGACTTTGTGCGAGATTTTTAGTTTCCGGCGGTTTGAAATCGTATCACACGGTTCAAGTTGCTTTTGGTTACGGTTTGTTTACCGGCGGTTTCGGGCTTCATTATGGTATTGAACGGGTCGGTGCCGCAGTTATTCCGGCTGCCGCCGGGAACACCAAACGCCAATTGATGCTTCTTCAGGATATGCAGGCAGATGCTTTGGTTTGCACTCCAAGTTACGCATTGAATATTGCCGATGCCATTCACAACGAAGGAATTGACCGTTCCGCTTTGGCTCTCAAACTGGCGTTCCTTGGCAGCGAACCGTGGACGGAAGCAATGCGTGAAGCGTTGGAAAGATCGCTTGATATTAAAGGAAGCAATAATTATGGTCTAAGCGAGGTGATTGGTCCCGGAGTTAGCGGCGAATGTCCTGAGCGGAACGGAATGCACTTTCAGGAAGATCATTTTATTGTCGAATGTCTTAATCCCGACACGTTGGAACCGGTTCCTGAAGGTCAATCGGGTGAATTGGTTATTTCGTCCATTTCACGTGAAGCCATGCCGATTCTCCGTTATCGGACGCGTGATATTGCTTCGCTCCATTCCGAAAAATGTTCTTGCGGGCGGTCAACAACCCGAATGTCCCGTGTTATTGGTCGAAGTGATGATTTGCTGATTCTTCGCGGTGTCAATGTATTCCCGTCACAAATTGAGGAAGCACTTCTGACGATTGAAGGTGCGGCGCCGCATTATCAAATTGTAGTTGATCGTCCCAAAATATTAGATGAAATTTGTGTTCGGGTTGAGATTTCGCCGGAGTTGTTTTCTGACAAGATGACCGACATGACCAATCTCAAACATAAAATTGAACACGCCATACAACAAATGACCGGCTTACACATGCAAATCGAACTCCTCCCGCCGCAATCTCTCGAACGTTTTGAAGGTAAAGCAAAACGTGTTATCGATCACCGAAAACTCATAGATTAAATTTTTCTGATTCTCCCGTATTAGGTGTCCAAGCATTGACAACACGAAAATTCACGGAAAGAGGTGGGCAACCTTTTGCTAAAAGGTTGCGTCGGCGTACTCGCCGACAGTGAATTAGATTAACAATAGCAAATTGTGTTGCCGACCGTTTGGGAATCTGATTGCTAGCTGGAAATAGGGTACAAGTCGGCTATCGCCGACGCAACCGTTCAGCGAACGGTTGCCCACCTCTTGAGTAAGTCGGTTAATGAAAATTCCGCTGAATAATTACGAAATTTATTGAATAATCGCAACTATTCTTGATTTAGTGAAGGTGATTTTTGTAAAGATTGTTTTAAAAAGATTCTTGCGATGCGTGCTTCGTCGTAATCTAGTTTGCCTTCTGAGGCTTCGACGGCTGGTTTTAGGAAAAGAGTTTCGCCGCTTGATTGAAACCATTGTTCGATTTCGGCTAAACGTTCGGGGACGAAAAATAAATCAGCCGGAAGTTCCACACCTGATTCGCTCAACTTTTCAAAATGATTGATTATTGTTCCGCGTGTTAGTTGCCGTTCCTCCGCAATTTCGTCAATTGTTCTGCCTTGTTGAAGCAAACGATAGGTCTCAAAAAATGTGGACGAATGGGATAATTGATTTGAAGACGGTTTAGAATAAGATTGAGATTGTTGAGACGATTGAGAGGTATTAGGCAAACGAGTTGACGGGGAGTTTTGAGTTGACGTTTCTTGAGTTTGGGCGAATGGTCGTTGGTTTCGCCATGTTTTTGTTTCGTCGGGATTTTGTTCGCAAAATTCATTCACAACTTCAAGAAAACGTTGACCGTAAGTTGCATATTTATGTTGCCCGACACCGTGAATCCGTTGAAATTCTTCCGCGTCGCGCGGAAAATATCGCGCAATCTCATGCAGCGTCCGATCCGAAAACACAATATAAGGCGGAATATTCGCCGCCCGCGCAAATTCCGTTCGGAGTTCACGGAGTTTGGCGAAAAGCAATTCGGAAAACGGTTTCACGTCATAAAACGGAATTTTCGCAACCGGAATTTGACGGGTGTTGGCGTTGGATTTTTCCGAATAATGTTCCGGCGGTTTTCGCATGGCGAATGTTTTCTGACCGCGCAAAATTTGCCACGCTTCCTCCGTCAA
>JAISBG010000357.1 GCA_031266315.1 Planctomycetaceae bacterium
ACGTTCACCGATCAAATCGTAGGAAGCCAACACTCCTTCCATGCTTCCATGTTCAACCGACAGCGATTCGATTCCCAACTTCTCGCATTGTAAACGAAAATCTTCGTTCTTTGCCTGTATCAACACTAGATCGGGCTTCAACTCGACAATCCTTTCCCAATTGCCATCGTACAACCCGCCGATTTTCTCAATTTCTTTTGTTTCCGGCGGATACGTTGTGAACCTTGAATCGCCGACAATTCGCTCTCCGATTCCAATATCGAATAGAATTTCCGTAATACTTGGTGCCGTCGAAATCAGACGTTGGGGCGACTCGATTCGCCGAACCGGTTGCTGAGTTTTTTGTGTCGTTGTTTGCGTAGTTTTTTGCGGAGCCGGAACGCAACCGTTGCCAACGAAAACAAGGCACACAACGCTTGCAAGTAAGAACAACTGAAAATCAATAACAAGTTTTTTCATTGAACGATTTATACTTTTCTTTTAGCACACAGAGACCACGGATTGGTCAAGATTAACGCAAATGTCATTATAATAAAGTAACCTGCGAAAATCTATTATCTGCAGTTTACTATAAATATTCGACCCCTAGTCGTACTCCTCGTCATTTGTATATTCCGAAGCCATCGTTAATAATTGTTGCAAATTTTCTGATTCTCCTGTATTATGGTATCCAAGCGTTGACAAGTTCGTTTTAACCACGAGACACACGAAAATTCACGGAAAAGGGTGGGCGATCCCTTCGCTGAAGGGTCGCGCCGGTTGAGTCGTAATTGACTCCAAAACAGAAGGCAACACAATTGGCTATAGTTAATCTGGATTCACTGTCGGCTAACGCCGACGCGATGTTCTAGCAAAACATCGCCCACCTTAGGCACTGTGCGCAAATAAGTTTTCTAAATATTTCTTTATATTTCTTTTTGAATTGGAATTTTAAGTTAAATTTGAACAAGCTAAAGGAAAATTTATAAGCGCACAATGCCTTAGGATTGTTTACCTTTGATGAAAATTCTGCAGAAATATAATCAATGATTTTACTATTTCGGGGAAACACCTAATACGGTAGAATCAGAAACGTTTATTGCCAGTATCATTCATAAATACGTTGCCGGAAGACTTGTTGACGAAAAATCAACGTAACGGTAAATAAATTTCTTCCTAACCGCGCTAGCACGGTTAGGAAAATAAAAATCCTGCCTTGTAGGTTCAATGTTTTTTCGTATCAAACCCGTGAACAGTTACAATAAATTAAATTGAAGCCATTCAAAATTGGGTACATTATTTGTACACAATGTTTTAAGGTCTTGTTGCTTCGCTGCCGTCTTTGGAACCGAAGGCTCCCCAAACACCATACGGCGAAGGTCCGGTTTTGACACAATTTAATGTTAAATCTCCGCAATTAATTGTATCGGGAATAAATTGCACGGAACCGTCCAAAGAACCAACCGTAACACCGCCGGGATGGTAAGATGTTGGCGGAAGAATTCCGGGGTCGGAAGAACCGGCTCCTAAGGTACAACTCGGACTGTTCGGCGGGGCAATCGTATTAAATATGCCAAAAATTGGTTCCCCACTCAACCAACGGTGTCCGGTTCGATCATTACGAACACTTGTCGCGGCACTCGAATATTCACCGTTGGCGGCTCTGAGCGTGATACAATTTTGCGGATTAAATGTTCCGGGAATTTCATTTGTTGCCGTAAAACTTGCAATAACAGAACTAACACTTTGAGCAAAGGAAGAATTGATATTTCGTCCCCGACCATAGTGCGCCACGCGTTCACTCACTCCCGCCGTGTTGGAAGTCCCGTCTGTAACAGCACTTAAATTTTGCCAAACGAAACTCGAAAAAGCGCCTCTTTTGTTATGAGCATTATGATTGGGTAACGTATCTTCGCCGCGTCCGGGAAAATCGCCTTCGCAAAAAACATAATTGTTACGACCATAGTATCCTGCCGGGGCTTCCGGTCGGGATTCCGAAGGACAAAGAGCAAACGTAACAACAACATCACGAGCAACCTGAGAACGATCACCTCCGCCGGGGTTATCCGCTCCAATACGTAATCCTACCCAGCTACTACCGTTCATATAGTTTTTTTGGGCATCGGTAATTGTTTCGTAAAGTGCCTGTTGTTCCAGACCCGGCAGAATACCGACCCATGCGGAAATGCGCCGGTTTTCACCGCTACCGCTCCAATTGTTGGTTCCGTCCATGCCGGACATTCTGGCAGGAAGGGAATCAAATTTGTCATGGTAATTGTGGACTGCCAACAGAACCTGTTTGACCCGATTCTGACATTCCATTCGTCTTGCCGCCTCCCGCGCCGCCTGAACCGCCGGCAACAGAAGTGCGATTAACACTCCGATAATCGCAATCACGACAAGTAATTCAACAAGTGTAAACGCCTTGTTTTTTCGGGAACGATTTTTTGTAATTTGATTTTTCATAAAAAACTCCTCATGAAATATTTGTGAAACGAAAATAGTCAACTACGGTTTTAATTCGATTTTAATGTTTTTTTCTCCCGTCGCCGGAATCGTAACTTTAATGTCCGATGATTCGCGGCTTTCGTATTTAGAAGGCAAAACATTTTTTTCCGGATGCGGTGGAGTTACATCTTCTCCCGACGCGTCGACAACTTTTTTCGGTGCCGGTCCGTACTTTTCGTACTTGACAACGGTTACGATAAACTCGCCCGGTGTTACACCGTCTTGCGGTGAAAGTGTGGTCATCATGAATTGACCTTGAGCGTCGGTTTGTCCGGCGGCAGCACGCATTGTTCCGTTTCCTGTTACAGGCGAAAAAGAAACAGAGGCATCTGTAACAGGAACATTGTCCAGTGTTACAACTCCTTGAGCCGGAGCCAAACCGCTTAATTTCGTTTTCGGACTGCAACCGCATAAAACCAATGCCGTACCGAAAAATATCAACAAAAATGTACAATAAAATTTTTTCATTGTTGTAATGTAAAAGTAAAAAAAAATTAAAAAGTTAAAAAATCAACACATAACGAAACGAAACAAACATGCTTTAACAAAACAAATCTTTTACCCAATTCCCCAACCTATTGGTTTGCCGGAACATAGTGAAACCGGCAAATCGAACAGTTCGCGAGAATATTTGTACGTTAAAGACTTTTGGTTTCTTTCCCTTGCGGAGTTCCCATTGCTCCCCAAACACCGTAACGTGATTGAGAAGTTGGGGCTTCGGGAGTTGCGGTTGTCCCGCCGGGCGGCAAATTTAAATCAGAACCAACATCAACGGTGTTGCTGACAAATCGTGTTGCCCCGTCACACAAAACAAGATTGACACCGCCCGAATGGTAACTCGAAGCAGAAACAACTGTTCGGTTATTCTGCGGCGTGGCGGCTGTTTCACTACACGTAGGCGCATTCGGTGGTAAAATGGTTTGAAATGTAATGAAAAATGTTGCAGAATCCATCCAAGAATAACCGCCGGTATTATTCGACCAACCTGTTACAACAACTGCACCTGCTCCGCCGGGCAGAGTATCTTCAATACCGTTGAGGATTTCATTGGGACCATTCAGGTCATTGGTAAGACACAATTGCGGGTTAAGAAGTCTC
>JAISBG010000369.1 GCA_031266315.1 Planctomycetaceae bacterium
TACTCCGTTGTTCATTAATGTTGCTCGTGCTGCAGAGACGACAACACTTAGCACTGTTACTTTAACTCAGTATAACAAAGCCCGTCCATCGTCGAATCATCCGGGCATTGTTATTGCGGCATTTTCTGACCGTGCGACACGTCCGTTGAACGAAAATATGAGTAAGAAAGTTTTTGTTCAGATTTGTCAACCGGCAAGCGGCGCGATTATTAACGTGTTAGAATAATGTGAAACCATCGCCGAATAACAGGCAAATTATACCGTAGCCGGTATGGGCAGTAGGCTTCGCCCTTGAGTAACCGCTTCACGTTGTTGCGTTTCCGTAATCAGCTTCGTGAATTTTAAAACGGCTTGAGTATATCAGTGGAGACACTTTTTGATAACAATAAAAAAGTGAGGGAAATGGAATAAGAGGCGTTTAAGTGCTTTTTCATCTTTTATTTCCGCCCCTCACATTTTTGTTTCTAATTTCCGTCTGTCCGGTTGGTTACCGCCAACGCGACGGTAGGTAAAAGCCATTCGGGGAAAAACATTGCCTAGCCATTTTATCATTTGTGGTATTCATCCGACCCTTTGGGTCGTATATTTATAGCAACCAAGTTGGAAACAAATATTCGACCCCATAAGGGGTCGCATATAAAAACATTACGTTTGGCTATAAATATTCGACCCAAGGGTCGGTTAAGTACTGCAACAATATTACAATGCTCAATCGCCAATGCAGGTATGCTGCGTTAGGGTTATATTCAGTATTTTCAAAAGATCGAAATTAAGTTTTCGCGTCCTCCTTTTCAACCTAATGTCTTTTACGAAACAACCTCAGTAGCCTATTGATTTCCCCAAACCAACCTCATTACCTCATTGATAATTTTAATGAGGTAATGAGGTTGGAATATTTTTGTCCTTTTTGCTACTGAGTTTTTTTGTCAAGTTATTTTTTGTTACGAAAATCATGTTGAAAATGAGGTCGCGAAAACTTGGTTTCGATCCTTTGAAAAGTAACATATATTACCCTAACGCTGTATATATTGAATTGGATCGGGAATACCGAGTTCGGCAAAGGCGTTGAGACGCAGTAAGCAGGATTCGCAATGTCCACACGCCAAACCGGTTGAAGACGGATCGTAACAAGTATGCGTCAGTGAATAATCAACACCAAGCGAAAGACCAAGCCGAATTGTTTCTGTTTTGCCAAGCATCATCAATGGTGCTTCAATAGAAATTGGAGAATGGGAATTTTCGACACCTGTTTTTGTTGCAAGATTTGCCAGTGCCGAAAAAGCGGACAAAAATTCCGGTCGGCAATCGGGATAACCACTGTAATCAACCTGCGAAATACCGATATAGATTTTCGAGGCGTTGGAAGTTTCCGCCAAAGCCAATGCCAACGAAAGGAAAATAGTATTTCGTGCCGGAACGTAAGTATTGGGAATTTGGTGTCCGATTTTTTCCGAAACAGTATCTTTGGGAACAGGAAAATTGTCGGTTAACGAACTGCCGCCGAAAAGCCGTAAATCAATTGGCATTACAAAATGTCGGGACACGCCAAGCCAATTCGCAATGCGACGTGCCGCTTCCAATTCTGCACGATGCCGTTGATTATAATCAATCGTCAAAGCAAAAAGATCATTTCCTTCAGACTTGGCAACAGCCGCAACCGTTGTAGAATCCAGCCCTCCCGAAAGAAGAACAACTGCACGTTTCATAATACGGTTCTTTTAGTGTGTTGGTTGTGTTGAAAAAAGGAAGGAAAGGAAAATTAGTACGAAAATAAAACAAAATAAAAAGATTACAATTATTTATTCTTCTTCGGTTTTTTCCGCAACATCCTTCCGAATTTTTTCCGGTTGTTCAAGACTTAAAATTTGCAACGATTTTGGACAAAATAATTTACGTCCGTGATCATTGAGGTCAACGATCACTTTTTGTGCCAAAATTTCTTGACCGACCACTTTTCCTTCCCCTTCCTCTGTGTTGACACGGCAACCGATGGGAGGCAATTCTTTTTGTGTTTCGATATAATGATCGTATTCGTAACGAAGACAGCATTTCAAACGTCCGCAACGTCCTGAAATTTTAGTGGGATCGAGGGTTGCTTTTTGGAGTTTTGCCATTTTCATGGAAACCGGCGGCATTTCCGTTAAATACCAGTTACAACAAACTTCCTTACCGCAATCACCGAAATCGGCTAAAAGTTTTGTTTCGTCCCGAACTCCGATTTGCCGCATTTCGATTCGGGTTTGAAATTCTGAAGCAAGAACCTTGACCAACTCCCGAAAATCAACCCGACCTTCCGCAACATAATACACAATAATCCGTTCACCGCCAAAAATATGTTCTACCCGCACTAAGTCCATTGTAATTTCCATTTTACGAATAATGTTCCGACATCGGATAAACTCATCTTTTTCCCCTGCCTGTAACCGCCGACATTCAATTTCGTCTGCCTCTGTCATGGGACGAATCACCCGATCTTCGATCCATTCTCCCTTAATTCCGGCAAGTGATTCCGGTGTTGCCTGACAAAGAACCGTTCCCGATTCCTGACCTCGTGTTGTCCGAACAATCACACGTTGACCATGTTGAAACACCGAATGTTCAGGATAAGTGAAAACTCCCAAAATCCGCATGGCTCCATAACGTACAATATATTTAATCATATTTGTGTTCATAAATTCATAATATTTCGGCGGTTCTTTTATTTTAGATCGTGTTGACGAAAAACATTGTTCAAACACGGAAAATTGTAACTGTTTATTTTATTTGTACCTATTCGCGTAACTATCAACTATGTAAAACATTCCTTCGCCCCGCAAGTGACCATGCGTAGCAACCCGCTGTGTTGCAACGAGTAATTTCAACGAATTATTTTACCACCTCTCCGGTATCGGACGCAAGTCTCCGTCCTTTTTTAAAAAGATATTGAAAATGATTATTAAAAACATTGTGCGTAAATAAAGTATCTTAAATTGAACGCACTTTCCTTGAAAAATATTGTTCGAAAAATACCGAACATAATCCTAACGCAGTATAGAACAACTTATCCGGCACATGTTTCGATTTTTTGAGACATAAAATCAAAATTACGTTCTTTATTTTGATTTCAAATTAAAGTCAAAAGTGTTCGTTTGTCCGGCAACAACAACGGCTGTAAGTTTGGTTTTTTGAGGATTTTTGTAAATGTCGGGAACAATCTCTTTTGTTTTTAACTCATCGACCAATTCTCTTGTATCCGGGTCGATGATTTTTTTTCCTGTTGTTTCCGAAACGGACTTGTGAATAGTAACAATATATTCTCCCGGAGTTGTTCCGGCATCAGATTCTCCTTGCAGAGTTTGTAATTTATACGTTCCATTTTCATCGGTAATACCGTAAGCCGCATTTCCCACCGAACCTTGAGGATTAAAATTCACACCTGCATTCGATAACGGGTGACCGTTCAAAGTGATGTTTCCTGTTACAATATAAGTTTTTATTGCATGGGGTTTGTTACAGCCAACCGGCAAAATCAACCACGTCATTACAACCCACAATAATAATATCTGAAATTTTTTCACGATAATGATTCCTTTTTTTGTATTGCAAATTATAAAAATTATTTTTACAAATTGAATTTGTTTACAATAAAACGGACAAACATTTTCACGGCAATTGTTTTGATTCTTGTCCGGTGCTTGTTCCGATGGCACCCCAAATGCCGTATTTTGAAGTACCAGTAGGATTTATTGCTTCGGCGGCATTTATTGTAACGGTTGGTTCGGCATCAATGGTATTCGTAACAAATCGGATCGAACCGTCTAACAAGGCAACATTTACGCCGCCGGTGTGATAACTGCTGGCACTTACGATGAGATTACGAGCCGGAGCCGTATTAAATTGACAGGTCGGTGAATTGGGCGGAAGAATTGTTTGGAACAAGGTGTACATTGTCCGTGAGTCGCCCCAAAGTGTGCTTTTTCCTCCTGTTGTTGTATAGGTAGATTTGTAGAATCCGTCTGTTCCGCGTGTTGCGGCGCAATCGGAAGGTATCGACGCAGCAATATCGGCAGCAATTTGGACAACACCGGAAATAATTCTTTTATCATTGCTTCCTGCCGAACGGCTAATAACTGCGGATTCGGAAAACAACAAGGTATTACTTGTTCCATCTGTAACATTGGAAAGTGAAAAAATTGAATTGTTACCATTGGGAAATAAACCGCGAGTAACATTTGAGTTACTTGCGACCTGAGTATCACCGCGATTGCCGCGATAACTTGTGGCTCCGGTAACATTCGCTGCCGGAAACGGTGGTCGTGAAACACTACCGTCCGATGGGCAAAGCAATGTCGGAAATTCGGTACGAAATGGATTCGGTTGACCATCAACCTCTGTTGTATCAATAGGCGGTGAGGCAGCGGGATTTAACCGGCTTTGCATGTCAGGAACAAGTGCAACATCATAAGGAGATACAGATGTTGCTTTAGACAGCATCGAAGTAAGCGTGCTGTGAAATGCTTGTTGTTCAAGATAAGGTGATAACGTAACAAACGGACTATAAGTTTCCACGTAGTCCACTTTTGTAACAGGTGTTACGCCGGGCTTTTTTGATGCTGTCCAGTCTGGGTCATTCTCTCCACACGGGAGGCGTTTTTTCACATCGTGGAAATTGTGAACTGCAATGTCTAATTGTTTAAGATTATTGGTACATTGCATTCGTCTTGCCGCCTCGCGTGCTGCTTGCACGGCTGGTAACAGGAGAGCGATTAACGCACCGATAATCGCAATGACCACAAGGGAACTTCTTGTATGATTAACTTGTATGATTAACTTGTCTGTTATAGATATTGTATTTTATTTTTATTTTTTTTGTCGCTCGAGCGACAAAAAAAATAAAAATACAATACAATGAGAAAAAAGCTGTTGGGACTTCGTGAACTTCTTGAGTCCATTTGGAACTCGTTTTTTAGCTTGAAGCCTAACAGCACCTTACACGAT
>JAISBG010000404.1 GCA_031266315.1 Planctomycetaceae bacterium
TGAGTACATCAATGACCGCCGTATGGGGGAAATCCACATGTACGGTGGGAAGAGGGAAGAGGAGACAAAACACGTCCCTCTTCTACTCTACTTGAGAACACTTCGACAAAACCATGACCCAAACTCTCCATCTCGTGCGTAACATGAGTAATTATTTATTTATTGTTTCTTTTTTCCGGTGAAGGTGAAATCGAGAAGAGTCATTTGACGTTCTATTGTTAAGACAATCGGCTCCGCTGGAATTGTCTGATGAATCTGATATTCAACTGCCGACAATGACGGTGTTAAATGGTTGTTGACCATAACAATCAGATCGTCCGTGAGCAAACCAAGCCGAGCCGCTTCACTGTCAGGACGAACCGAATCAATAAACGGCGGTGTTCGTCCCGACACCGGCGAAACAAGAAGGAATCCCCAATTTTGTAATAATTGAATTGTATCTTCAGGAATCAATTCTTGTTCCGGCGTAATCGCTTTTGCCATAATAAGTTGCGGCTGAATAAGTTCAGATGTTGCGGTTGATTCTTTGGCAGAATTATTGGCGGATTTTTGGGTTTGAGTGATCATTTCAGTAACTTTGTTCTGAAACGCTGATGTCGGAAGCGCATAGTTAAGCCAACTGTTATTTTCTCTGTTACGTAATTCCTTGCCGAGAAGACCGATCAGATGACCAGTTTTCGCCGAAATCAGCGCACCGCCGCACGCTCCCGGATTGTTTGTTGTTATATCAATAACGAAAATTGCACCTTGATATGGTGTTTCAAAAACTCCCCGTCTTGCCCGAAGTGTTGTTTTTGCGGCAATATAACCGTGTTGAACAGTCGCCGGTTCGTTGCCCTCCGCAATATTGAACGGATTGGAAACCGCAAAAACCGAATCGCCAATCTGAGGATTAAAATCAGAATCAGAAGTTGAAGACGGATTATTTTGTAGCGAAAAATAAGACAAATCGGTTGCCGGAATTTTGAGCAGCGCAAGTTCCATAACCGGATCAGCGGCAACCAGCCGCGCTTCAAATTTTCGTCCGGAATCCAAGACAACACGAATCGGGTCTGCCTGCAACGCGGAAGTAATCGCGGTCAAAATGTAACCGTCCGGCGAAACAAAAATCCCCGTCTGATAACCGTGCATTCCGGGAGTATTTCCCGCTCCGTAGATTTTAACAATCTTTGTTAATGTTTCGGTAATAATTGGCAACACGGTTTGTGTTCCGGTATTTTCCAATCTTTTTGTTCCATCTTTTGTTTCATCTTTCGTTTCTTCTTTATTGAACGAAAACATATCAGCCGGTAAATTCGGAATCCAATTGTTTATTTCAAAAGTACCGAAAAGAATCCGACCATACCGGACTTCCCATTCCTGTTGGTTGTCGGAATTTTTACGAAACAAAATTTCGCACGGGAAATCAAGACTGCTGCCGGACATTTCAACCAGCGCAATCGTTCCCGTTTCCGGTTCAAAATAAAAACGAACATTATTACCGCGCCACGCCACGCCACAAATATCGTACAGTTTTTCGGGATTTCCGCCAATCGGG
This sequence comes from Planctomycetaceae bacterium, assembly GCA_031266315.1. Lineage (GTDB taxonomy): Bacteria > Planctomycetota > Planctomycetia > Pirellulales > Thermoguttaceae > WRKP01. The sequence goes on from JAISBG010000404.1 coordinate 1,538, forward strand.
GCTGTACCGATATACACGGTTTCGGCGTCCTGAATTGTTTCCTTGACCGCCAGTTGCCGCAATAAATAGAACGCGGTAAACAAACCTCCGCTGCCGCGCGGTGATTGATAATGTGTAATCGGATCAACAATGAACACTTCCGTTTGAAGCATTAAATTAGCGTTCCAGAAACCGGTTTCAACCGGCAATTCGTACCGAACACCTTTGTCGTCAATATGAAACGAAAAAGACTCTTTTCGGTTTTTCAGTTGACCGGAAAATTTCCAACCGGTATCGTTTGCAATGTCAAAATTTTTGCGCCAATTATTAAGAACTCGTTTTAGTTCATGTTTGTTGAAATAATAATTAGCGTAACCATGTTGTTTTTCATAAAACGGTTTAATCGTTTCAGGAATAAAAAACTCTTTTTGCAACAATTTAACCGGTTGACCGTCAGTACCGGGAATTTCAATCTCTTTAAACCCGTCTGGAATTTTGGGTGTTTCTTCACTGTTACGGTTTTGTTGCTGTTGCTGTTGTTGTTTAAAATCCGGCGGAACAATCGGCGGTTCAATCATTTTTTCGGTCATTTCAATAAGTTCCGCTTCGCTGTGCAAACTGCCAAGCCGAACCATCAATTCAAACCGCTCACCGTCCTTGCCGCGAACTGTAACAGGAAGCCGCCAGTTTTTCGGAAACAGACCAATCAAATTTTTGAACGTATTTGCCGTATCAACGGTTTTACCCGCAAAACGCAGCAATTCATCATTGTAACGCAAACCATTTCGGTAAGCGTCAGATGTTACAAGAACATCATCGAATAAAACCCGCCCGTCCTTGTCGGTCGAAACAACCGCATTCATCGTCGCGTGGTCAACAATTCGACCGCTTTTCAAATCGCCGAGAAAATATCGTACCTGATTACTTGAAACCGCGTAACCAATACCGACATTGACTCTGCCCCGCTTTTCAAACGAACAACGACCAATAATTCCAATCACTTCGCCCTTTTCGTTAAAGAGCGGACCGCCGCTGTTCCCGGGATTGACGGCGGCGTCGGTTTGCAAACAATCGGTGTATTCCAAAAATGTCCCGGACGGAAATTGATAACGGTGAACGCCGGAAATGATTCCTTTTGAAACACAAGGTTTGCAGTCAAGTGCCAACAGAAACGGATTGCCCATCACAACAGCGGTATCGCCAACCGTAACATAATCACTGTTCGCAAGATTGGAGAACGGAAAATCGTTACGGTTGAGCAATTTGATCAGGGCAAGATCGCCAACAGGATCAAGACCCACAACCACCGCGTCATAAAGTTGACCATCTGCCATTCCGCATTTCATCGCGGGACCGCAAGGTTGAACAACATGGAAATTCGTTATTGCGTAAC
>JAISBG010000451.1 GCA_031266315.1 Planctomycetaceae bacterium
ATTGGACACAAAATTTTCCAAAGCCGAAACAACTCCGTTTGAAATCGAAGTCCCATTAAAAGCAGGAGAAAACACAACGTTCGATGTCGGAGAAACGGTAAAAGTTAAACTGTAAGCAATTTCTAAAAATTCATTTTGTCCACGAATTTTCACGAATTGATCACGAATAAATAATTTATGATCATTCGTGTCAATTCGTGGATAAAAAATAGGTTGTGGAGATTTTTATTAATTTCAATTTCTGTGTTCTTTGTGGGATACAAATTTGAATTTTAGCTCTATAAATTTTAAACGGCTTCAGCGTACTGAGGTTGTCTTGTAAGAAAAATAGGTTATAAATGAGGTTACGGTTTGATTTTTTGGAGTTGCTTTCAAGGTCAACCGTGAAGGTGATTCGCAATTTGGTTTTTAGCGAAATTGCCTTACAACAATTGTAACCAAAATCAAAATAGAAAGATTTTAAAAAAACATGAAAAAGATAATTTTTATTGTGTCGATGTTCCATTTTGTTTTCGCTGCAATTTTTAATTGTGTTGGCGAAGAAAGTATTGCTGTTAATCAGGTTCCGATGAAATGGCAATATGACGTTCCGGCGACGAAATATTGGGAAGGATTGCCGATTGGAACGGGGCGGTTTGCGGCGATGATTCCGGGTAATACCGACAAGGAAGTCATCGCCTTTAACGACGAAACGCTTTACACCGGCGGTCCCTATAATCCCAATCCTGCAAACGGACCCGAAACGCTTAAAAAAGTCAGGGAACTTATTTTTGCCCGCGATTATGTTAAAGCCGATAAGGAATCGGAAAAATTAAGCGGGCAACCGATACATTCCCAGTTTTACCAGCCAATGGGACGACTAAATATTGATTATGGACAACAACTTTCTGACGCGAAAAATTATCGCCGCGAACTCGACATGGACAACGCACTTGTCAATGTTTCTTATCAATTTGACGGAGTAAATTATTCACGCCGGATTTTCGCAAGTTATCCCGATCAAGTGATTGTCATTCGTTTGACCGCCGACAAGAAAGCGAAAATTAATTTTTCAACATGGTTCACTTCATTGCAACCATCTGCGAAAACACATATCGAAGGTAATGAAATCGTCATGGAAGGGACAACGATTTCGGAATATAAAGGAACTTACCATGGCGGTCCATACACGATTCTGCCCCCGCAAATGAAATGGCAGTCGCGGTTGAAAATCCTGAAAGAAGGCGGCACAATAAAATTTGAAGGCGACAAATTGACTGTTGCCGATGCCGATACTGTTACGCTGATTCTTGCCGGAGCGACCAATTGGGTGAACTGGAACGATGTGTCGGCAGATGAGAAAAAACGTTGCGGCGATTATATTGCAAACGCGACGAAATTTTCGTATCAAGAATTGTTGAAACGTCATCTCGACGATTATTGTCCGCTATTCAATGCGTGCCGATTAAATTTGGGTTCCGAGCCGCATTCCGATTTGACCACTACGCAAACAATGGACAAAATCCGAAAAGGCGCGATTGATCCTGCGTATGAAGCACGATATTTTCAATACGGACGTTATCTGTTGCTTGCCGGATCGCGCGAAGGAACTCTGGCATTCAACAATCACAACATCTGGCTGGACAATCTACAAGGACGCTGGCAGGGACGTTGGACGTTGAATATTAACATACAGGAATGTTATTGGTGTGTTGAAAATACCAATTTGCCGAATGTGAATGAATCGTTGCTACTGTTTGTCGAAAATCTTGCGCAGGCGGGGCAACGCACGGCAAAAGACCTGTTCGGTTGTCGCGGCTGGTGTGCCGGTCACGGGGCGGATATCTGGTTTTATACGGCACCGCTGGGACGTTATGCTCAACACGCTATGTGGCCTATGGGCGGTGTCTGGGTAATGCAACAACTTTACGATCATTACGAATATGATCCCGACCCTGAATATTTGCGGCGAATTTATCCTTTGATGAAAGGCGCAACCGAATTTATTCTCGACTGGTTGGTAAAAGACCACGAATCGGGTTATCTTGTTACTTGTCCCGCTTCTTCGCCGGAAAACAAGTTTGTTGATGAAAAAGGGAAATCGGCTGCTTTGTCTTTTGCTTCAGCCGGCGATATACAACTTGTCCGTAATCTTCTACGGAATTTCGTGAAAGCAACGGAAATGCTCAATATTGACAAAGAATTGCAGACGCAGGCGGAATCGGCACTCAAACAGTTACCGCCGCACAAGATTGGCAAACATGGTCAATTACAGGAATGGTTTTACGATTTCGACGAACATGAAATAACGCACAGACATATTATGCACCTTTTTGCACTTTATCCCGACGATGATATTACGATTCGGAAAACGCCCGAACTTGCTGACGCGGTGAAAATGGTTTTGAAACGCAGAGGCGACGGCAACATGGGCTGGTCTGCCGCATGGCGAATCAACTTGCGTGCGCGTCTTGAAGAACCTGAAGCGGCGTACAAAGATGTACACAAAATTGTTGTATCAATACACCGTTGGTCTCAAGACGAAGACAGCCGAATCACGCCCTCGTTTGAAGGCAATCAAGCAATTCAAGGCGTAACGGCAGGAATTGCCGAAATGTTGATGCAAAGTCATAGCGGCGAAATTTCATTGCTTCCCGCGTTGCCTAAAGCGTGGCAAACCGGTAGCGTTAGCGGGTTGCGTGCGCGTGGAGGTTATGAGGTTGATTTAGCATGGCAAGATGGTAAATTGTCCAAAGCATTGATCAAACCGAGTTACAACAAAACTTGCCGTTTGCGAACAAAATCACCGGTCAAAATTTTCGCCGACAACAAAGAAATCACACAAAAACAATTGGGCGAAAATCTCATCGAATTTGACGCAAAAGCCGGTGAAATTTATCGTGTTGAACCGGTTGATGTTTTTGCTCTTGATAATAAGAATATGATTTCGGTTGCGATACAGAAATATGATTCCGTTACGGGCAAAATTGTGTCGGAACGTATGGAATTGAATCCGTCAAAAACAGCGATTATTGTTATTGACATGTGGAATTATCATTGGTGCATGACGTGTTCGGAACGTGTTTCC
>JAISBG010000481.1 GCA_031266315.1 Planctomycetaceae bacterium
AGAGGGGCTGTTCGTGACAATAGTCCGGCTGTTTCGGATAATTTATTGTACAAAATCGATGCCTGCTGATGATTCAAAACGTTTTTCAATTTTTCTTCATCATCTTTCGGCTTTCGCTCAATCGGAAACGGATTTGCATGAAGAAAACCTTGATAATAAAACAAAAATTCATCTACATTTTGCGACGGAATTTTTTCCGGTATCCATTGCGTTTCCGCCGAACAACAAATTAACGGAACAAAAAATGGAATCAACCGGAGAAAAAGAAAAAATCTTGTAAACATTATCGTCCTTCGGAAATAGAATCGGAGTAATTATTTAGTGGAATTTTCGTTAAAGGTAACAATAATAAGGTGGACAATGTTTCGCTCATAAGGTGGGCGACCTTTTGCTAAAAGGTCGCGTCGGCGTTAGCCGACTTGCCTCTAATTTTGTTTGGCAATTGGATTCCAAAACCATTGGCAACACAATTTGCCATCGTTCATCTGATTCACAGTCGGCTATCGCCGACGCAACCGTTCAGCGAACGGTTGCCTACCTCTGAAGGTTGCCCGCTTCTGGAGACAGTTGCCGGTTATTGCGGAGTCAACCATTTGATGATTTTTTCGGAGTTTGGTTTTTCTTTCGGTGGGACAACATCAATGAGTTTTCCTTGCTCGTCAATCAGGAATTTTTGGAAATTCCACTCAACCGGAGCATCTGTTACGCCGTTGTTACGTTTTTCCGTCAACCAATGATAGACCGCGTGCATATCATCGCCTTTTACGGAAATTTTCGACATTACCGGAAAAGTAACCTCGTATTTTGTTGTACAAAATTCTTTAATTTCCTGATTGGTTCCGGGTTCCTGTTTACCGAAATTATTCGCCGGAAAAGCAATAATCGTAAACTTTTCTTTGCCGTATTTTGCGTAGAGTTCTTGTAATTCTTTGTACTGTGGTGTCAAACCGCACTTCGATGCGACATTGACCACCAACACTTTTTTGCCTTTGAGTTCGGTAAACGAGAAATCGTTACCGTCAATATCCTTGACCGTGAAATCGTAAAACCCCTCAGCGAAAATTAACGCCGGAAAGTAAGCAAACAATACGAACACAGTAAGAATTTGCAACATGTTTTTCATAGGTAAACCTCCAAAAATTGAAAATAACGAAAAAGAATTTTTTTCTGAAATTTTTTTTCTGATTCGTTGTAAATTTACGGAACAAGACAACCTTTGCCTTGATAATTCCGAAAAGGTAATTTATTCTAGTTGATAGCAAAGATCAATGCAAGCAATCCTTGAACAACCTGTAGAACTTGCAAAATTTCGAGGTACAGGCTAAAATAATTTTATGAAAAGATCATTATCTCAATCTCGAAAGAATTATTATGTTGGAGTTGATGTCGGCGGTACAAAGATTCAAGCGTCTTTGATTACCGGATTTGGTTCGGTACTTGCCAACTATCGTTGTGAAACTCCGCGTAATGGTTCCGTTTGCAACAGTTCTGTTGAAACCACACTCAACGCTGTTGAAGAATCCATTCGTATTCTACTTCACGATCAAAACCAAACTCTTGATGAGATTGCCGGAATTGGTATTGCGGTTCCGGGCGTGGTTCAACAGGAGAGCGGGCTGGTTGTTGTAACTCCCAACATGAATCTCTCCGGCGTGGAACTCGGTCAAATGATGAAAGACCGGCTGGGAGTTCCGGTGGCAATTGGCAACGATTGCAATCTCGGAACACTCGGCGAATGTTGGCTCGGAAGCGGACGCAATACCTCCTCTTGTGTTGGAATCTTTGTCGGAACCGGTATTGGTGCCGGTATTGTTTTCGACAACCGTGTTCTTAGCGGAGCAGGTCAGGCGGCAGGTGAAATCGGTCACATCATTTCTCAAATACCATGCGAAAACTGGCGAAAAAATATTACCGCAACAAAACATAAACAAGGAATAAAATCTCCCAAAAACAGTTTACCGGAATTATCCCGTTGCGGTTGCGGCAATTACGGTTGTTTTGAAACTTTCGCCAGCCGTACCGCGATGGAACGATTTATCCGAGAAGCGGTTGACCACGGTGCAAAATCCGTTATTGCGGAATTGAACGGTGGAAGTCTTGACATTATCAAAAGCGGTGCCATTGCCAAAGCACTCAAAGTAAACGATAAAGTGGTAACATCGATTGTTCGCTATGCGGCTCAGGTTATTGGTTACGCTTGCCTGACCGTCCGGCATTTGATTGATCCGGAAGTGATTGTACTTGGCGGCGGTGTTATCGAAGCCTGTCAGAAATTTATGATGCCCATTATTGATGCGGTTGTCGCAAACGATCAACTGCCTTCCGCATCGGGCAAACGGCGGATTCTTGTTTCGTCGCTTGGTGATAACGCTGTTGTTTTAGGAGCGGTTGCGTTGGTTCGGAGTCTCAATGGTTCCAATCCGCTCAGGAAAACACACCGAATTATTCCCAAATATCCGCAGCTCCATTTTATGGCGGAAAATGTGATTCACATTGCTGATGAACCTTACGCCGAAGATTTTTTTATTCTTTCCGACGGAATGATTCAACCGCGATTAAAGTTACCGAAGAAAAATATTCATGGTTTTCGGCTTAAAGATATTCAAACGGCGGCGAATGGCGGAGTTGATTTGATAATTTTCGGTTCTCCGAATGCGGGTGAAATTGCTCTTTCTGGTAAATGCCATGATTATCTTTTCCGACGCGGCATTGATTACCGTATCCTGCCGCTTGATGAAGCCGTTCATCTTTACAATACCGTCGCCGTCCGCCGTGCCGCCGTGTGGCATTTCGCCTAAAAAATTTTTATATTTTAACGCGAAATACGCAAAAAATTGGTGGGCGATCCTTTCGCTGAAAGGTCGCACCGATTGACTCTTTATTTGATTCCAGAACGGAAGGCAACACAATTTGCTGGCGTTAATCCGATTCACTGTCGGCT
>JAISBG010000491.1 GCA_031266315.1 Planctomycetaceae bacterium
TGTAACAGATGGAACTTCCAATACGATTGCCTTTGGTGAAACAGTTATTTCGACGGCTTATGACAAAGTTCTTGCTAAATCGGGAACTTGGATAGATGCGACCGCGATACCACAAAATACAAAATCAGTTGTCATGGCAACAGCAAATCCTGCCGCTTGTTTGAGTAACGTTTTGAACGGTGAATACACGGGTCTGATTGCGGATATTTTGAACTGGAAAGGGTCGAAATGGTCTGCCGGTCATCCTTCACGAACAGCCTTTTCAACCATACTGCCTCCCAATAGTCCGAGTTGTGTTTCCCAGAGTAATGATTCGCAAGCACGGACGCTCAATTCCGCTTCCAGCCAACATTCTGGAGATATTGTACAGAATTTATTTGTTGACGGATCAATCAGGGCAACGTCCAACACGATTGATACCGGAAACCTTCTGAACACAACAACACCCGGCAAAATCAAAGATTCCGGTGAATCTGATTTCGGTATCTGGGGAGCACTCGGTACGATTAACGGCGGAGAACCAAAGTCTCTCTAAAAATAATGAAACCTAATCAATATTAAAACGATAAACCGATGAAACTATTTTCGTTTTGTTTTTTAACTTGCCTACTTTGTTCGGTCTCGATGTTTGGTTGCGGAAGCCGCCGACCGCCCGGATTGCCGAAGTTGACCGCTTGTGAACTCACCGTTCAATTCGACGATGGTTCACCGGTAGAAAATGTGATTGTTATGTTGTATCCGGTTGAAGGAAAATGGTACAGTAATGGAAAAACGAATTCGGCAGGAATTGTTAAAGTTGCGGTCAACGGTTCTTTCTACGGAGTTGTCCCCGGCGAATATAAAGTTACGGTTAAAAAACAAGAGGTTACTTTTCCTCCCAATTATAATCCCGAATCCGAAAATTCAGCCGAAGCCGTTGTTCATCAACATATTGCTGAAGAATTTATGTTACCCAATAAAACACCGTTACAAATTACTGTTGGAACAAGTCCGGTTAAAGAAATACTAACCGTGAAAAAATCAGAACGTAAAAAAAATTAACCAATTAACTAATTAACTAAAATTAACAATTTACCTAAAAATTATAAAAACAAGGAGTTTAAATTATGAAAATTACCTTTTTTCGAGGATTTACGTTGGTCGAACTTCTGGTGGTTATTGCGATCATTGGAGTGCTTGTTGCGCTGCTTCTTCCGGCGGTTCAAGCGGCACGCGAGTCGGCACGGCGTATGCAGTGTTCGAACAATTTGAAACAAATCGGTTTGGCAACGCATAATTATAACGACGTGAAGAAATCGTTTCCGGCGTTGAACGGCTTGATTCATTTTCCAGACGGTACTGACGCACCCTATTACAGTATTTTTTTTCACCTTCTGCCTTACTACGAAGGGCAAAGCCGATATGACGGCATTGTTGGTAGTTCGGTTGGAATTGGAGCCGCGTCCGGTAACGTTAATCTGCAAGGGATTATTCCGACATTGCTGTGTCCGTCGGAACCTGACGGTCGTTTACCGGGGTTGGCAATTGGCAGTACGCCGGAAACTGCCCGAAACAATATTGTTGCGTGTATTGGAGATTATATTTGTCGGAATAATCATCCGAATGTAACAACATCAAACGCCTTTGGTGTTGCCCGTGCTCCTTTTCACACGACTATTGATTCAACCAGCAGTGGCGGGGCGTTTATTCCTGTTTGGAAAACGACGGCGGAGTTTCGCGACGGTTTAAGTAATACGGCAGCATTTAGCGAAACGATTATGTCGGCACCGGAACCGACCCGCAATCCGCGTCGTTTTGTTGTTGGGCAGTCCTGTGCCGCACCTTCACCGGGAAGTGAAACCATTGCTCCATTTTCAAAAAGTCCACAAACATTGATTGATGCGGTATTGGATCCGGCGGATCGCACCCAACTTCGTCAATCGGTGGTTACTGCAACACTTGGCAATGTTTTTCGCGGACATAATTTTGCACGAGGTTTTCCTGCCCGTGTTGGTTTTTGTGCGGCAATTCCGCCCAATTCGCCTTCGTTTGATAATCGTAACAACGCAACAGACCCTGAAAGAGGTTGGGGCGGATTTTCCGCTTCAAGTTATCACGTTGGCGGTGTCAATATTGTATTATTTGACGGGAGTTTACGTTTCATCTCCGACAATATTAATCATGGAGACTTGACGCTTACTGTTGTTCGCCCTGGTCCAAGTCCTTATGGAATTTGGGGAGCGTTGGCAACTGCTTCCGGTAAAGATTCTGTTTCGTTTTAGAGAACAAGATGGAAAAATGTTCAAATTTTGGCAACAATATTTCAGTGGAATTTTCGTTAAAAATAGGTATCATAAGGTTGTCAACCTTTCGCTGAAAGGTTACGTCGGCGTACTCGCCGACAGTGAATTAGATTAACGATGATATACTGCATTAGGGTTGTATTTGGTATTTTTTGAGTAACAATTTTTCGGATTGATCTAAAAAACGAATAGCCCGACAGGGCTTTATTTTCGTAACTGCAGGTCTTTGACCTGCGGTTACGAACCAATGAAACCCTGCCTGAAAGACTGAATTTTAAGCCGTTGTCGTGTTAAGTTCTGCCTTTCAGGCAGTAGGCTGTTTGTCGTTACACCGCAGGTCAAAGACCTGTGGTTATGAAAATTATGCCCTATCGGGCTACTCCGCTTTTTATACCATTAAGTAAATAGTTGTGCCAACTTTTAACGAAAATTTTACCAAATAATTATAAATTTTAAAATTTTGAGGAATTTATGAATTACAGTTTAAGTCGTTTTGTTTTATTGATTTTTTGTTCCATTTTTCTATTTTCAACCGGTTGTCCTTCGGGGCGGCAGGCTCCGCCTGATCTTCCAAAACTTTATCGTTGCGTAATTCATTTGACTCAGGAAAATCAACCGGTTCCCGATGCAATACTTTCGCTCCGATCAGTAAATTTCGGCAATAAACAATGGACAATCGGCGGTTCCACTGACGAAACCGGGAAAGCCGAAATTTTTACGGAAACTTATTTCAAAGGAGTTCCGGCTGGAGAATACAAGATTATTGTTTCAAAAACTGAAGTAATTATTCCGCCAACACCTGCTGTTTTACCGGAAAATGAATAAGAACGAGCCAAAATTCTTAATCGAATTGAAGCGGAAACCAAAGAATACAGTGTTGTTGCCGTCGAATTTTCCGATGTCAAAACAACACCGCTAACAATTAACGTACAAGAAAAAGAGACTGACATCTCATTAGAACTTGGTGCAAAAATTACAAAAAACAGACAAAGTATCCATAATTAATACGGAATTTTTTGTGGATCATTCGAATGTTGATTCTATGCTTGACGCGGTAACTTCGGAAGAGGTTAATTGGAAACTTGGTCGATTGAAGGAAGGTTGGGAATGGTTCGCGTTTACGTTTCGGGATCAACCGCAAATATCGTTGACAAAATCGGAAATTGAAAACATGTTTCAAGCGTCGGATAAAATTGTTCACCGGGTTGTCATTGGTGAGTTCTTTTAATTCACATGGCAATTCTGTAACATCGCTCGTCCTCTGCAGCTGAATATTTATTCCGATATTTTCAATAAATCGCAATTGTAACGTCAATAACGACTCAACCGGTGCGACTTTTCCGCAAAGGAATCGCTTACCCAATAGAAATCTGATATATTTTACACGGTCAATTACTAGAGATTTTAAACACGAAAGATCGCGAAACTATTTTTTAGCGTATTTCACGTTAAAAAAAATACTTGTTTGTTGATGTTGTGGAGTATATTTTTTCTGCTCTGAAAAGGACAATAGTTGCTATAAATATTCGACCTCTTGGCAGGTTGTACCCTCATCAAATTATCGAGAAATCGTCGAGGGTCTTGAAGTCGCTGATATTTTTTATTATGATAGTCTTTTCTCAAATTCAAAGCGGATTTTATGCTCCTCAAACTTTTAACAACACAACCAACATTGGATCAATCGTTTGACCGGAATACTTTCAAGAGTGTGAAATAGTTACTAAAATAAAATCTGAAAATTTTACGATTTTTCTATTTATTCAACAATGCTCGATTACGAAAATCCTTTAATTAGCCGTTACGCTTCGCGTTCGATGTCGCAACTTTGGGGAGCGCAACGTAAATTCAGTACGTGGCGGCGGCTTTGGCTGGCGTTGGCAGAAGCGGAAGCGGAACTGGGACTTCCCGTAACTCAAACCCAAATTGAAGAACTCCGCAATCATCTTGACGATATTGATTTCGATAAAGCGGCGGAATATGAAACCAAACTTCGTCATGATGTTATGGCTCATGTTCACACTTACGGCGATGTTTGTCCCAACGCCCGACCAATTATTCATCTCGGCGCAACAAGTTGTTTTGTTACCGATAACGCCGATGCGATTTTGCTTCGCGAAGCACTTGTTTTAATCCGAAACCGTTTAGCGGTTGTGATTGACCGGTTGGGACGTTTTGCGTGGAAATACCGCGATTTACCGTGTTTGTCGTTTACTCATCTCCAGCCCGCTCAACCGACAACCGTAGGACGGCGAGCTTGCCTTTGGGCTTATGATTTGATTCTTGATCTTGCCGAAACCGAATATCGAATCCGTAACATTAAGGCTCTCGGCAACAAAGGAACCACCGGAACACAAGCCAGTTTTTTGAAACTGTTCAACGGTAATCACGAAAAAGTCAGGCAATTGGAACAGATTTTTTGTGCAAAAATAGGCATGGAATCTTTTACCGTAACAGGTCAGACGTATCCGCGAAAAATGGATTCACAAATTCTTGATGTCTTATCGGGTATTGCACAAAGTGCGCATAAATTTGCGACAGATATTCGTATTCTTGCTCATCGCAAGGAAATGGAAGAACCGTTTGAAACTCATCAGATTGGTTCTTCCGCCATGGCGTACAAACGGAATCCGATGCGGAGTGAACGGATTTGTTCGCTTGCCCGATTGGTAATGAGTTTGCAAACGAGTCCGCCAATAACAGCGTCAACCCAATGGCTGGAACGCACACTCGATGATAGTGCTAACCGTCGGCTTGTTCTGCCGCAAGCGTTTCTGGCAGTTGATGCCGTGTTGATTTTGTATCAAAATATTACCGAAGGAATGGTTGTTTACCCGAAAGTGATTGAAAAGAATTTACAGTCGGAACTTCCTTTTATGGCAACAGAAAATATTCTCATGGCGGCAGTGGAACACGGCGGCGACCGGCAGGATTTACATGAACGGATTCGTCAACACGCTCAGGCAGCGGCAACTGTTGTCAAAATGGAAGGCGGCGAAAACGACTTGATAAATCGTCTCAAAAATGATCCGGCGTTTAACGGAATTAATATTGAAGCGGAATTGGAACCAACAGCGTTTATCGGACGTTCACCGGAACAAGTTGACGAATTGATCAACGAACAAATCGAACCAATTCGCCGGCGTTATGAAGACATCTTAACTGTTACGGATGCGGAAGTCCGCGTCTGAAAGAAGAGATAATTCAGCGAATAATGTAGCAGAAAACGTGCAGTGAATCATACGAGGCACAAACTATAAATTACAAAACAAATATACCGTGTGAGTTATAAAATTGATATCTTTTGAGGTACCTAGTAACCGCGTTAGCGGCGGCATTATTAACTCATGTTACGCACCGTAGGTAAAAAAGTCGGTCAAATATACATCAATACAGTAGGATTGCCAGTTTTCCTTCGCCCTGCAAGGGCAATGCGTAACAACCCACCGCAACGCGGTGGGTAACAGTCCTTCACCAACAATCGCCCTGAAAGGGCAACGTAAAACGAATTGGCATTGCCCTTTCAGGGCGAAATTTAAGGGGATGCTTTAACCCACCGCGTTGCGGTGGGTTGTTATGCAATGCCCCTAAAGGGGCGGAGGAAAAAATTGCAATCTTACTGCCCCTTGCGTAGCATGAGTTATCAAGTTTTCGCAACAGAAATAATCCGGCGAATCCTTAAAAAAATACTATTTTATGACTCACACAGTATACGAATCATATAAAATATTATTGAAATTTCGATAATTTTTGTATTCGTATTATTTTATTTATGTCACTTTAATTGAAAGGTAAAACCATGCAACGGCGTGATGTTTTGAAACTTGGTCTGGCAAGCGGGATTGCCGGTTTTTCTTCTTTTTCCTCCGAAGTTCGGGCAGAAGAGAAAAAATTATTATCGGGTGCGAGATATGATAAACTTCCGCAATGGTGGGGTTTTAATTTGTTAGAAAAATTCAACGGACGGAATAATCGTTTTGTTGAAGACGATTTTCGTTGGATTCGTGATTTTGGTTTCAATTTTGTTCGGTTGCCGATGGATTACCGGATGTGGATCACGGACAACGATTGGCGCAAAATCAATGAAAAAGTTCTTGATGAAATTGACGAAGCAGTTCAATTCGGTGAACGTTACGGCATTCACGTTAATATCAATTTTCACCGTGCGCCCGGTTACACGGTAGCGCAACCGGCAGAACAGAAAAGTGTTTGGACAGACCCGGAAGCGTTGGAGGTTTGCCTGTTACATTGGAAAACTTTTGCTAAACGTTACAAGGGTGTTTCAAACGATTTGGTTAGTTTCAATCTCTTCAATGAACCGGGCAGAGTTGAACCGATTCTTGCTCAATGTGTTGCGGCTCATAAAGCGATTATCAAAGGAATCCGTGAAGAAGACCCGAACCGGTTGATTATTTGTGACGGTTACGAATGGGGCAACAATCCGTTTTTCGATCTTGCCGACCAAAAAATTGCGCAGGCGACACGCGGTTATGCTCCATCGGAAATTTCCCATTATAAAGCGAGTTGGATACAGAATAGCGGCGATTTTCCGACTCCGACTTGGCCCATTATTTCGGGCAATGGTTTGCTTTTGTCGGATTCCAAACGGGAAATCAAAGAGGAATTTCGCGGCGCGTTGGTAATTTCGGGACAATTTCCGAACAAAACGAAACTTCGGCTGCATGTCGGCACGGTTTCCGGTACAACATCATTTGTTGTTATTGCCGACGGTAAAACTATTTTTGAACATCAATTCAAACCGGGAGCCGGTGAAGGCGAATGGAAAACGGTTGTGTTCAAAAAGGAATGGAATGTTTATCAAAACGTTTATGACCGCGATTACGAAACGGTTATTCCGGCAGGAACACAAAAATTGGAAATTCGTGTTACGCAAGGTGATTGGTTGACGTTAAAGCAACTTGCTGTTCAAAGTGAAAACACGGAAAAAGAAACTGCCGTCTATTTATCGCCGGGCTGGCAACAACCGCCGTCGGAATTTCAGTATCGGGAATCGGGACATTCGGCGGAATTACTCGGCGGCGATGTTAAGGACAAAACGTGGTTACGGAACCGGTTGGAGCCGTGGAAAGAGTTACAAAAACAAGGTTGCGGTGTGATGGTCGGTGAGTTTGGAGCGCATTCACCGTGTCCGCATGATATTGTGTTACGTTGGCTGGCGGATTGTCTTGACAATTGGCGTGAAGCCGGTTGGGGTTACGCTTTGTGGAATTTTCGCGGCAGTTTCGGTATTATGGACAGCGGACGAACCGATGTTGATTACGAAAATTTTCACGGACACCAACTCGACCGCAAAATGCTCAATTTGTTACAGAAAAACTCCTAAACCTTTCACGCGGATTTCCCGAAAATCCTTGAAACGCGAAACACATGAAAATTCGCGGAAAGAGGTGGGTGATCCGCCCGCTGGGCGGTCGCGCCGGTTGGTTTGTTATTGACCTCCAAAACGGAAGGCAATACAGTTTGCCGTCGTTAATCTGCTTCACTGTCGGCTATCGCCGACGCAACCTTTCAGCGAAAGGTTGCCCACCTGATGTTTGCCCACATTATTTAACGAAAATTCCACTGAATAATTCCACAAGATATTTTTGTTTTACTGTTTTTCATGCGGCGCGTTTTTCGAATGCCCGATTGATTTGGTTTTGCAAAAGCCGGACTTCTTTTTCCATTTCGGCGCGTTCTTGTTGGGAACGCCGGAGAATTTCATCGACATTGGTATGACGCCGATCCAATTCCTGTTCCCGTTCTTTGAGAGTTTTTTCACGTTCCGCCAGAGCCGTTTCGCATCGTGTTGCCCAACGGTCAAGTTCTTCACGCCGTGCGAGTAATTTTTCATGCTGTTGGAGCATTTGTTCCCGCGTCATTTTTAATTCCGTTTTCTGATCTTCAAGCCGCAACGCTGCTTCCTGATATTGTTCCGCCAAACGGGTTCGGATTTTATTAATTGATTCTTTGAGATCAGCCGAAGTGCTTTCGCCGGATAAACGTAACCAAAGTTCTTCTGTTGCCAAACGAATTTCGAGAGTTTCTCGGTGCATTCGCCCTAGTTCGTCGCGCGACCGGTCTAACGCCGAACGCATCTGTTCCAACCGTTTATTTTGCTGGCTCATTTCTTGACGTTCTTCTTCCAGCCGTTTCATTGCAAGTTCTTGAGTGTCGCGAAGCCGTTTTCGTTCCGATTCAATTGTTTTCTGCATTTGATACCGTTCCCGAACCAATGATTCACGCATTCTGCCAATCTCCGCTTGCGCTTCAATCGTTTCAACTTCTATTTGTTGGAGATTGGCGTATTTTTTTGAATCAAGAGCAATTTGGCACTCCCGTGCTTTGAACGCCTCATCAAGAGCAGTAAGTTCGATTTCCTTCTTTTTCAAAGTCGCTTCCAGATCAACCAGAAAACGGTCATGTTCTTCCAGTTTTGCCTCACGGCGGACAATTTCATCGGTTTTGTTTTTTCGGAGTTGATCAAATTCGTTCCACTGGCTTTCAAACGCATCACGGCGGCGTGACCATTCCTCTTCCGCTTGACGGACAATTGCCTCACGACGGGAAAGTTGTTCTTCGCGCCGGTCAAAACGGGTTTCGGTTTCCGTTCGTTTTTGAACATATTCTTCATTGATTCGTTTGATACGGCGTTCGGAGTTTTCTTCGAGTTCTTTTTTGCGAAGTTCAAACTGCCGTTCCAGTTCGTCATACCGAGTCGTAAAACGGTTTTCGAGTTCATTCTTTTTCGCTTCAACTTCCCGATCCAATTGATGAACACGAGCGTCAAAATCTTCTTCAATTTTTTTCTGTTGAGCATCGAAACCGGCTTTTTCCTCAACAAACCGTTGCATAAATTCCGCTTCAATTTCCTTGCATTTTCTCTCATACCGGACTTGGTAATCCGATTTACATTCGAGCAGTTTTGCTTCTAGTTGTTGCCGATAATTTTCCGCGCGATTTGTAAGTTCCCGTTCACGGTCAGCAACAATGTCCGCCAATTCCTGTTCACGACGTTTTAATCGTTCATCAATTTCGTTTTTCCGTGTTTGAATTTCGAGGCGGGCGTTTTCCAGTTCGCGTTTTTCGTTCCCAACTTGCTCCTCAATACTACGGCGTTGCGACAAGAGATGTTCCTCCATCGCTTTCAACTGTGATTCATGTTGAGCGATTTCGTCCATTTTGGCTTGTATTGAAAGCTTGGTATTCCGAACCAATGTTTCAAACTGAGCCATTCTGGCATTGAGTTGGTTTTCGCGGTGATCGATTTCTTCCTGACGCTGAAGATGTTGCGAATGGGTGGGCGAAGAAGTTCGGTCAGAGTTTGCCCCTGAGGAACCGGAAAACATCGAAGAACGCCGAATTGGGTCAAATTCCGTATTGATGCGGTCTGATTCCTCTTCAACGGTATCGGAAGTGGAAAATGTATTTTTTCTTTCGAGCCAGTCCGACGAACCGGACGAAAATTCGGGAAAGCCGAAAGATCGGGAATCACGTTTGGAAAAAGATTCACCGGAAAAATTTTGATGGATCGGCATCGTAATTTGACAATTCAGGAAAATGGTTTCAGGGAAATATCACAAAATATTTCACAGCATAGTTATTATCGTTAAATTTTACCTGTTTTCTTTAATCGGAATTTTCAGATTTTTCATTTTTTCAGGAATTTTCGTTAAAAGCTCCTGATTCTACCGGATTAGGTGTCTAAGCATTGAAAAGTTCGTTTACCGTCGTTAATCTGATTCACAGTCGGCTATCGCCGACGCAACCTTTCAGCGAAAGGTTGCCCACCTCTTGATTAAAATTAATTAAATATCGAATAAAATAATTTTTTGCCGAACTTTTTTGAGATTGCTGTTTGCAATATTCATTGTCGAAACAAAAACAACCGAAAACAAAAAAAGTAAAATTAGAAAATAAACAGTTACCGTTGCAGGCAAAGACATTGGAAATTCGGTAACTTTTTACAATTTCGGAATCATCATTCCGCCGTCAACCATGATTACCTGACCTGTACTGTACGCTAAATCTCCACGCGACAGCATTGCCACCGCTCGACCAACATCTTCCGGTAATCCCCAACGTTGTTGCGGTACAAAACCGTCTTCAATCAATTTTGAATATTTTTCCGTTACACTAGAGGTCATGTCGCTTTGAATAAGACCGGGACGAATTTCATAAACGGAAATTCCATATCTCGCCAGACGAAGTGACCATAATTGTGTTGTCATACTCAACGCGGCTTTGGACATGCAATATTCTCCGCGATTTAATGACGCCGCTGTTGCAGAAATAGATGAAATGTTGATAATGCCCGCAAAAAAATCGGAATTTGTTTCTTTTTGTTCAATCATCCAGCGAACAACTTCTTGTGTCAGAAAAAACGGTCCCTGTAAATTAATCTTCATAAGCCAATCGTAATTTTCTTCTGTCATTGTCAACACATCATCACGGACTTTTGCGGTTACACCGGCATTGTTGACGAGCAGGTTGAGTTGATGAAAATCGTTTCGGACTTTTTGAACAAGTTCACGCCGATCATTCCTGTTTCCAATATCGCAACGGTAATAAATGACCTTTTGATTATTGGAACATTGCGATCTCAGTTCGTCGAGTTCCCGACCAACACAATCAATTTCCCGCGAACCGCAAAGAGCCAACGCATATCCTTCTGCCAGAAGCGATTTCGAAATTCCCAATCCGATTCCACGCAAACCGCCTGTTACAAGAGCTGTTTTCATAATTGTTTCCTTTACCTTATTTTTTCTTCTTCTTTTTGGGCATGATGAACAAGGAGAATATCGCAACAGGAATTACGATAAACCAAAGTGCCGGTTTGAAAGCACAAAGGATCAGAACAACCGGCATTACCAACCATACCCAAAACGGAATCCTTCGTAAATCCGACCACGCCAGCCAAAACAAAAATAAAATCGGCGAAAACCGAATAATTGCAGCAATCGGACGATAATGCACTGGGTCATTCGTCCAAAGCGCAACCGAAATCACTGCAATAATCAATAAAATCGTTGCTATAATTCCTAGACGCTTCTGAATTGGTAATCGAAACCAAAAATCCATTAAACAATTCCGTGTGTTTTTTCGTATTCGGTGATTTTATTTTCCCTTTGGAGCGTCAAACCAATATCGTCCAGCCCGTGAATTAAACATTGTTTGCGGAAATCGTCCAATTCAAACGGAATTGTCCAACCTTTTTCGTCCGAAATAAAACCGTTTTCAAGATCAACCGTTAAATAGAACGGACGATTAACCGTTTCACGTTGGAATAATTCGTCAATCGTCTTTTCCGAAAGCCGAATCGGAAGCAAACCGTTTTTGAAACAGTTGTTGTAGAAGATATCCGCAAACTCCGACGCCAGAATCACCCGAAAACCAAAATCATCTAATGCCCAAGGTGCATGTTCCCGACTGGAACCACAACCGAAATTCTTTCGTGTCAACAAAATTGTTGCCCCTTGATATTCCGGTTTATTCAATTCAAAATCGGGATTCGGTGTTAATTTTTCGTCTTTGTAACGCCAATCGTAAAACGCAAACTTGCCGAATCCGGTACGTTCAATTCGCTTCAAAAATTGCTTCGGAATAATCTGGTCGGTATCGACATCATTGCGATCCATCGGAACTACCAATCCGTTGTGTTTGGTAAATGCTCTCATTTTTATGATTTTATCTTGATCAGAAAAAAATTAACGGAAAATCTAATGTTATTGTTGTTTGAAAAAGAAACAACCGCCAAAATATAAAAATAAGTATAGGCAACATGATTTCAAAAGTCAATCCTTTGGAACCGTAACCGTTGATTCCTAAGTCCGTAGGACTTGTACATGGATAACCCCGTGCAAACGAAGTGCAGCACGGGGAAATGCAACTACCTCACATGGAACGAACTGCGTAGCAGTTCAATAGACTCATCGTGTCAAAATACCAATCAATCCTGCTCTCAAGTGTTTTTCTGTTGAACTGCTACGCAGTTCAGGGAACGAGAGGGAAGGTCGCCGCTTACCCCGAGCTGCGCTTCGCTTGCACGGGGTTATCCATGTACAAGTCCTACTGACTTAAAAATTGTGAGCGGATATATTACCTTAACTTTGATTACTCATGAACGGTTACGAACTTGCAGTTCATTCATCTTGACAATTTTTTGGGAGATGTGAAAATGGACGGATTAAATTTTGATGTTTGTTTATTTTTCCTTCAACGTGTTTAAAAACATTATGGAATCTCCAAAAATCACACGGGCGTTAATTAGTGTCAGCGATAAGATGGGACTTTCTGCATTTGCCAAAGGTTTAACCGCTGCGGGAGTTGAAATTTTCAGCACTGGCGGAACGAAATCTTACCTTGAAAAGGAAGGCGTTTCTGTTCGTGATATTGCCGATTATACGGGTTTTCCCGAGATGATGGGCGGGCGGCTCAAAACACTTCACCCGAAGGTTCACGGCGGTATTCTCTGCCGACGCGACAACCTCGGAGATATGAACGCCCTCGTCGAAAATAATATCCTGACCTTTGAACTTGTTGTCGTTAATCTTTACCCGTTTGAAGCCACGATTGCACGGGAAGGTGTTACCGAAGAAGAAGCCATTGAAAATATTGACATCGGCGGTCCCACCATGATTCGCGCCGCCGCAAAAAATCATCAATTCGTTACCGTTGTCACCGATCAGGAGCAATATTCCAAT
>JAISBG010000570.1 GCA_031266315.1 Planctomycetaceae bacterium
GTTACGTAATAATTGTGAAAGTGAAATGATATACTCAATCACACTTGAAGCAACTTCTAAAAACCTTTAGCAAAGATTCTTTTTGACAAGATATACATGATTCACTGGATTTTATTTGATTTTATTCTGTAAATTTTGTAAATCCTGTCAAAAAAACTGATTTTTGGAAGTTGTCTTGAATTTTAGTTTTTTAAGTAGAGGCAAGGGCTAGCCTTGCCCGTACTTAGTTGTCCGTCATGTCCCTATTGTTTAAAAAATCCCTTTTGTCCTTCATGTCCCTTACAAAAACGAAAACCGAATTTATAAAGTGTGAAGAGTTTATTATTGAGGAATTGAAGCGTTATTTCCGTCATTGACGCGGGCAAGATTCCAGAGTAACGAAGTTGCAATGGTTCCGTGAACTCCATGAACGGAACCGTCGCCAAGTAGAAAATGGACAATTTCTCCATGTTGGCTTCCAAACCCGTAATGTCCCCAGTGATTATCTGGCGTTTGATTCGGAACAACTCCGGGATCATTGGGGTTGGCAACAAGGCAACGATAATCCTGATGAATAAACCGACCAACATTAAATACTTGTCCGGTTGCGAAAGCAGTGAGATATCCGCCGTCCCACCGTTTGTGGTTTTGAGTATCAGAACTGAGCGCAAATCCCGGAATGAATTTTTCACCGACAATCAGTTGATTGCTGCTTCCGTCTTGCCACCACGCCATCGAATCGCGACATTCCCAACCAGCAACAAGACTGCCATGACCTTGATCTGATCCGTCGGAACTGTCATCGAATCTTGGAATGGAAACTCGCAGCGGACTGGTAAAAAGTTCCGGTTTCGAGTCGGCTTGTGTTGCGAGATAACCAAAATTTGCCCAATAAGATTCATTGTGTTTGGTTACGACAACCGCATAATCGCAACGAGGACCGCATTGTTGCTTTTTGGCGTCTTCAGTCGCAGCATCTTCATCACGTTTGGCAAATCCATTTGCCGCCGTGTGCCGTGTAGGACACAAATAGATGGAAACACTTCCGAAACCTTTCTGCTCATCTGTCGACAAAACATCAACTGACCATTGATCTCCATGGCGTCCATTGGGAAAACGCAAAAGACCGTCAGTGGGACCTGTCATTCTCTCATAAAGAGCCTGTTGCTCAATATAAGGATACAAATAAGCGAAAAACGATCCTTTCGTAGAAAAGATCTCAATTGGCGTAAGTCCTTTACGCGCGTCGTGAAAATTGTGAACTCCGATTCCAATCTGTTTGAGATGATTGGTACACGTCATTCGCCGTGCCGCTTCTCTCGCCGCCTGAACCGCCGGCAACAGAAGTGCGATTAACACCCCGATAATCGCAATTACCACCAGAAGTTCGACGAGGGTAAAGCCGAACGGTGAAGAACGAATCAAAGAAAAAATATTTGAAGAATTGAGTTTGTCAAAAGAAAATTCTTCGTTTAATTTTTCCTTTTCCTCACATACTGCCCCCCCCCCCTGACTTGCCCATTTTAACATTTCACTTTTCACCGTGTTTTTTGGAGAGTGGTTCAAAGCGTTTTCAACAAAGTTTTTCATTGTCATATTCCTTATTTTATAATGTTTCATTGAAATAATCGCGAAACATTTACCGCAAAACAATACGGCAAAAAATATGTATCGCCATTGAATCAGATTCAAATTTTATAAAAAACAAAGACGAACGTCAAGAGAAATCTTTTTTTTGTGAAAATTTTGTTGTTTTAGAATTTTTTTAGGGTCATTACAACGGGGCAATCAAGGTGGGTGACCTTTCGCTGAAAGGTTGCGTCGGCGTTAGCCGACAGTGAACCAGATTAACGACGGCAAATGATTTGGAATTCTTTTTATTTTTTTCTTTTGTTCTTTTTATTAACCTGTTCGAGTTTTCGTTGTTCGGCGGCTTTTTCTGTTATTTCGTGGATTAGTTTACTGAAAAAACCTTCTTTTTGGGGAGTTTTTGGGTCATTATATTTTGCGGAGTTTTTTGAAGAATATTTTGAAGCGTTTTTTGTATTTTTTTTTCGATCTTTTGTCTCGGTTGGCGGCGGAGTGATTTCTTTGGGCGTTTCTTCAACCGGTTTTTTGGGAATAAACCGCCGTTCCAGCAATCCCCATGTTGTCGAAACAATAAAGTAAATGCAAAGACCGCTTGGTATTTTGAAGAACAAAAATCCCATAAAAATCATCATGTATTGCATCATTTTCCGTTGCAACCGGCTTTGTTCATCGGTTGGCGGCGGCATCATGACCGCCTGTTGAATCAGGAACAGAACAATTGTCAGCAACGGCAGCAAATTAAAATAAGGACCCAATGCAAAAATAGCGGCAAAACTTGTTCCGGTACCGGTATTGAAACTCGTCCAGCCGATGGAAGTCCAGAACGAACTCCAATCGAAAAGCATATCCGGCGCGGAAAGATCACTGCACCACCGGAATGTCGGCGAAATCAGCGGTGTTCCGTAAAGTCCGGCGTCAATCGATAACGCTTTGTACAATCCAATAAAAATCGGCAACTGGATGAAAAGCGGAAGACAACCGTTCATCGGATTATAACCATGTTTTTTGTACACGGCTCTCGTGGCGTTGGAACGGGCTTGCATATCATCTTTATATTTTTCGTTGATGGCTTTGAGTTCCGGCATAATATCTGCCATTTTGATGGCACCCAACGCTTGTTTGATACTGAGCGGAAACAATAAAAGCCGCACACAAATTGTCAACGCGATAATTGCCACCGCATAACTCATACCGAGTGAATGAAAGAAATGCAAAACCACAAGCAACAGTTTTGCGACAACCCCAAACCATCCGTAAGAGATTGTTTCGCTGAGTTGATGTTCGGCAAGAATCGCGGTATCTTTGGGACCGAGAAAAAGGGAATACTGATGTTTGAGTTCTTCGCCGGGTTGCAACACCGTTTCGCGACTCCACAATCGAAACGAAATATCCGTCAACATATTCCATTCGGTATTTTTTTCTCCGACACGGATTGGAAACGACCGAATGTGCATGGCGTTTTCGTAATCCTGATGTTGCGGTTTCAGAGTACATTGAAAATACAACGAATCAACACCGATGTAATCCAACGGTTCATCGATCCAAAGTTTATCATTTTTATCAGAAGCAATAACGGTGTTGGCGATTACTTGACTGGCGTTGTTGTGAAACCGGACAACGAGGTCGCGGATTCCGTAACCGCCCCAACCGGGACCTGTTTTCCGTACATACCAACCGCCTTCCAACGGCAAACCGGTAGGACCATCGAGTTGGTAAGCAACTTTATGCTCTTTCGTATCAAGGTTGCGGATTTCGACCTGAAACGTTAATTCATATCCCGCTCCAACCGGAGGTGTTTTCTCTTCAACCTGTTCGACTTTCGCCAAGCGGTAAGTTTTCACCATTTCAAGATTCCAATCGGGAACCGCACGCCGAAATACGGCTTCGTTTTCTGTTGCGGAAACAAGTTCCCAAGATTCCTGCCGCAACGATACGCCCGGAAGTTCCAGATCAAGCGTCGGGTCACGCGGAATCATTCCTTTCATTTTGGAATTACTGACCTTCAGACTCGCAGGAAGATCAAGTTGATGATCGTCAACCTGTTGAAGTGTTGTTAAAAAAGAAAGTTGATCGGATACCGTGCTGTTTTTATCGGGAAACCGACCATTGAACCGACTGCCCAAAACCGCTCCACGCAAACCGCCAAGACGACGATATTCTTCATAATCCTTTGGAACCGATTCCGGTCGAATCACATCCATTGGGTATTGACCAAGAATTATTCCCAACCCGTCAAATGTTTTCTCTTTTCGTAATAGGGTTAGTTCGATATAATCGTTTGGCTTTGTTTTCAGCAAACAGTTCCGCAAATCGTCGAATTTTTTGATTTGTGTTGTTTCAAAGGCGTCGGTTTTTTTATTTTTCAGGTCGAACCGAATAATCTGATCGCCGACCATTAAACCGAATAATTGAGCCGGAGTTCCGTGTCCGACAACCTGAACCGTAACACCTTCGCCGTTTTTTTCCGCTTCAACCGGGTCGACAACGATTTGACCAAGATAACCGGACAACTCCTGAACATCGCGATATTTTGCGATATTCAGTTCGGCTCTAACAATTGCCGCCCCTTGGTTGGTCAAAGTTACGAGCATTTTATACGGACTTTTCGGGTCGATAGAACCGAGAGTTGCCCAAGCGGGTTGTGCGGTGGTTGCTTCGATATTTTTTTTCGGTTCAGTGTCTATTTCTGCTGCCGAAGGTTTTTCCTTTTCAAGTTCAGGAACCAACGGTTTATCTAAGAGATTCTGTTGGTTTTTCTGTTGCTGTTGTTGGCGAAGTGCTTCTTGTTGCTGTTGGTTATTCGAAGAGGTGAGCCAAAGATGAACAAACAAAATGCCCATCAAAACCATTAAGAATAATGTATTACGTTCTTGAAGGGAACGGCGTGAATCGGGAAGAAGTGATTGCATGAAAGTTGACGAACCGGACGGTTTATAAAACAGGAGGTTTTCATTTAAGATTCACAATCATAACAAAACATCTCCAAAAAACAACCGGAGAGCAACACCGAAAATAACAAAGTTAAAAAAAGACAAACTAATAAAAAACAAACCGCAGAACAACGTGAAAAGAACACAAAAGATGCGAAAAAAGATGGGCAATCATAAGGTAGAATGAGGTGGGCGATGTTTTGCTAAAACATCGCGTCGGCGTTAGCCGACTGGGAACTCAATTAACGATGGCAATTCGTTATTACCAACTGTTTCGGAATCTGATTGCCAGCCGGAAACAGAGGCAAAGTCGGCTATTGCCGACGCGACCTTTCAGCGAAAGGTCACCCACCTACAAAAGGTTGCCCACCAGATGATTGCCGATGAAATATTACCAATTATTTTACTATTCCGGCGGGAAACATCTAATCCGGTAGAATCAGCAATTTTTATGTCAACACGATTTAATTCTGCAATTCGACTTGAGTTTGAAATTCGATAATGACTGGTTTTTGAGTTCGTGTGCGGCGTTTTCGTTTTGATTCGCACCATTCTTTGGTCATTTGTTCGAAAACATCCGGCGATTCATACCGAATAACTCCTCCTGATTCAGGCATTGGTCCGATAAGTCCCTTGAAAACAGGACGACCACGAAGACTGATGTCTGTACTGCAATCATCTGTACCAATTTGAATATGGCGATGCCGGATTTCTTCTTCGCTCGTGTAATCCCGAATACGATAATCCCCCTCAGGACCTCGCGTAACAACCCGATAAATGTGTCGTTTCATAGTTTTGCTTTAGATGTTAAATTATTAGTTAGTTGGTTAATCAGTTGATTATTGGTTCTGCGAATTGCGAATAATGTCTGAAGTTCAAAATCGTCTGAAAACCGGTTGGAAACAACGTTTTTTCCGCTTCGTTGTTTTTTGCGAAGAAACAGTTTTCCCGGCTCTTTCGGCACATTCCGATTTACGGTATAATAAGCGACAATCCTTATTTTTATACCACGAAACTTTTACCGGAAAATATTTTCCAGCGTATCCCGATGAACCGTAAAAAATCATCTATTCCGCAAGAATCTCCCACAGCCGCAAAACCGGAAGAGCCGACAAATAATGTTCGGGTTATTCGGGAATACGTCGAAGCCTTAGCAACCGCTCTTGTTTTGGCGTTTTTCTTTAAAGCGTTTGTAGCGGAAATGTTTATTATTCCGACCGGCTCTATGGCAACAACTCTGATGGGACGGCACAAAGATGTCTGTTGCGAACAGTGCGGATTTCCTTTTCAAATCAGTGCCAGCGAAGAATCAAACGACGGCGCGGAACATCCGCGAAACGCTTATGATTTGCCAAGCGTTTTAGCCGGAACTTGTCCGCAATGCCGTAACACAATGTATGTCGGAAAAAATAATGTTGATAAAAAAATATTCCAATCGTTCAACGGCGACCGGATTTTTGTTAATAAAAGTCAATTCGATTTCCGTGACCCCACTCGTTGGCATGTTACCGTATTTCGTTATCCGGGAAAACCGCAAGTCAATTATATTAAACGGCTTGTCGGTGTTGAAAATGAAACGGTTCTTCTCCGTAACGGTGATGTGTTTGTCAAAAAAGACGGCGAAACGGAGTTCGCTATTCAGCGGAAACCGCTCCGTTCCTTGCTTTCGATGTTGCGTCCGGTCGATGATAACGATTACGTTCTTCCCAAACTTCATCAAATCGGTTTGCCAACCCGTTGGTTCGATGACAAGGGAAATTGGGACAGGTCGGAAGATTACAAATCGTTTCAAATAACGCCTGATGTTGCGGCAAATTCTTCAACAGCAATAACATGGTTGAATTACCGGCATATCGTTCCTTCTTCCGATGACTGGTATTATTTGTCGCAAGAAATGTTGCCGCCGAATGGATTGGTTAATAATCAACAATTGATCACTGATTTTGTCGGTTATAATTCGGGGATTGTTTATTCGCCGGATCATCCGATCATGTTTGATTCGGGTTTAACCATTTCGACGCGGGAAGTTCATCGAAACGGCAAACCTCGTAAAGAATTTTTTTGTCAGAAAAGTCTGAACGGTATGGGGTTGAATTGGGTGGGCGATCTGACGGTTGCTTGCCGGTTGCATATCGAACAGCCGCAAGGATTGTTTTTGTTGCGGTTAGTCAAAGGAGGAGTTGTTTTTCTGTGCAGTATTGATTTCCGTTCCGGCAACGCAACACTTTCTATTCCTGATTTTCCGGAATTTCCGCCGGCGGTTGCTCCGACACCGCTTCAACATTCGGGAACATTTGATCTGATGTTTTGCAATTGTGATGAAGAACTGCGTCTTATGGTCAACGGCAAGGAAATTGATTTTCAGGGAAAAGGGCGTTACGATTTTTGGTGTCAGCCGGACAGTTTGCTGACACGGGATCGAAGTCCAAACCAACTTGATTTGGTTCCGGCGGGAATCGGTTCTCAAGGAGCCGCCGTTCAAGTTGAACATCTTAAAGTGTTACGGGATTTGTATTATATTGCTTGTGATCGTTTGCTGGATTTGCAGTGTGATTTGCTGAATCCGCCATTTCGTGACGAATATTCCTTGACGGAAAATACGGTTAATAAGATTTTTTCCAATCCGGAATATTGGCGTAATTTTGGTAAAACAAATGCGGTGAGTTTCGAACTTGGTAAAGATCAATTTTTAATGCTTGGCGATAACAGTACACGAAGTTCGGATGGTCGTCTTTGGCGGCGTGATGATTCTCCGCTTTATGTTGATCGGACTCTTTTGATTGGCGAAGCGGTTTTCGTTTATTGGCCTCACGGTCTCCGTATTCCCGGAACGCGAATTGCTCTCATTCCTAATTTACAAAAGTTACGATTTATTGACTGATTTTTTTGTACCATGAGCAATCGTTTTTTCCTTGATCCGGCAATCTCAACAATTGATGATAATCGTGCTGTTCTTGGCGGCGACGAAGCCCATCATTTCAGCCGTGTTATGCGAGGCGAAGTTGGAGACGAAATCATTTTGTTCGATGGTTCCGGTTTTTCTTACCGTAGTTGTGTTGAGTCGGTCAGTAAAACAACTGTTGCGGTTCGGGTTATTGAAACATTACCGGACAATATTGAATCACCAATTCGTTTGACGGTGGCAACTGCTCTGCCGAAAGGTGATCGGCAACGTTTTTTGGCAGAGAAATTAGCGGAACTTGGAGTTGCCCGTCTTATTCCGTTACGATTAGAGCGAAGTGTTGCCCGTTCAGATGCGGCAGTTGCATTGCGGTTGCGGCGTTATGTCATTGAAGCGGCAAAACAATGTGGTCGGAATGTTCTTATGGAAATTACAAACGAAATGCCGCTCACGGAATTGAACGATTTTCTGACGAATCAAGGCGATGTTACAAAATTCCTGCTCCACCCGCTTGCGCTCGGCACTGTAGGACAAACAACACCGCAAATAATTCTCGCCAATGAATTACCGAAACAAATTATAGTTCTTATTGGACCGGAAGGAAGTTTCACTGATCAGGAAATTGAAACGGCGTTGAATTTCGGTTTCCAACCGCTTGATCTCGGTGCCAGAATTTTACGTACAGAAACCGCCTGTATTGCCGTTGCCGCAGTTTTTTTAACTTGCTCCTAAGAAATTGTGCGCAAATAAATTATCGTTTTTGTTGCGAATTGCCGGGAGATTTTGTTTCTTTAATGATTTTTATTGCCGATTCATGTCCGATGACAAAACTTTACGCATTTGAATCTCATTTTTTTGATATTGACGGTTTTCGATACCATTATCTTGACGAACAACGTCCAAGAAATGCGGTGAACCGTGAAGTTTTGTTGATGGTTCATGGTAATCCGACGTGGTCGTTTTACTGGCGCAATCTTATTACGGTATTCCGTGACCGGTATCGGGTGATTGCGGTGGATCATCTTGGTTGCGGTTTATCCGACATGCCGGACGAATCGCGTTATCCGTTTACTTTGGAACGCCGGATAAATGATCTTTGCCGATTGATTGAGGGGTTGGATTTACAAAAGGTTACGCTAATTGCTCATGATTGGGGCGGTGCGATTGGAATGGGAGCGGCGGTTCGGTTGCCGGACAGATTTGACCGGTTTGTGTTGATGAACACCGCCGCATTTCGCGGGTTTCAGTGTCCGTTACGGATTCGGGCGTGTCGGATACCCGGTTTAGGGCGGTTGTTGGTTCAAGGCTTTAACGTCTTTGCTAAAGGGGCAACCAGAATGGCGATTGCCAAACGGAAAGGGTTACCGAAAGAAGTTCGCGACGGTTTGACGGCTCCTTACAATTCTTGGGCACATCGAACGGCGTTGTATCGATTTGTGACGGATATTCCGCTTTCACCGCGTCATCCGACTTACCAAACACTTAGCGACATTGAGGAAGCGTTGCCGAAATTCCGTAACAAACCTGTTTGTTTAATTTGGGGAATGTTGGATTGGTGTTTTACGCCGGACTATCTTAAACGTTTCCTTCAATTCTATCCGGAAGCCGATGTTTACCGTCTCAACGACGCTCACCATTATCTTGTTGAGGATGCCCCTGAAGAAGTTATAAACGCATTAGACCAATTTTTGAAACGTCATTAGATGGAATTTCATTAAAGGTAGGCAATCATCAGGTGGGCGATCCGCCCGCTGGGCGGTCGCGCCGGTTGACTCGGCATTGACTCCAAAACGGAAGGCAACACAATTTGCCATGGTTAATCTAATTCACAGTCGGCGAGTACGCCGACGCGACCTTTTAGCAAAAGGTCGCCCACCTTATGATTGCCTGTGAAATAGTACCAATTATTTGACTATTCCGGCGAGAAACACCTAATCCGGTAGAATCTGAAAAAATTCTTTGAGATAAAAAATAATCAAAATTGTTACTTTCGGCTAAATTTTTCTGAGCAATTTTCCGAAAAACTAATTGTCTCTTAACTTGAGATAGTCCAATAACTCGGAAATTATCAGTCAGACCAAACTTATCAATTCTTATGTTCTCAACTGTGAAATCAGAAAAAATGAAAATATCGGTAAATTACCCAAATTACCTTTGCTTTATGTTAAAATGGGAAGGGGGGGGGGCTACGGAAGATGTCCCGATAACGAGTGGTCGTGCGGAAGAACGATTACCGCAAATAATTCCGGCAATCGCCGTACCTATTGTTGTTTCAATAAATTCCACCGTCACGATAACTTCAATTATCCCGCTCCGCAATCTTTATTAGTGTATTTGTGGTTCGTTTTAACGGCAATTTTCCTGATTGCCATTCTGTTTTCCGTATTGTGTTTTGGTTCCTTTTTTGAAAAGGTTCCGGTTTCCTCTGTATTGTTATTATTCGGCGATGTTATTACGCTGTTTTCTATGTTCCCGATCAATTTTCCTGAAAGTATTTCCCGTTTGTTTCTCCTGTTCGCCTCGTTTTCGTGTTCACAATTGTGTCCGTTTTAACGAATGGTTTCGATTGGCGGTTGCGGGGCTTTTTTTTATTTTACACTCAAACCGTAAATGAGTTAAAAACTTAGTGTAATATTTTAATGGAATTTTTGTTAAAAATTTTTAAAGGTAGGCAACCATAAGGTGGGTGACCTTTTGCTAAAAGGTCACGTCGGCGTACTCGCCGACAGTGAATTAGATTAACAACGGAAACTATGTTGCCTTCCGTTTTGGAATCAATTATCGCTCAACCGGCGCGACCTTTTAGCAAAAGGTCGCCCACCTTATATTTTGTTGGACATTCTCTCCCCGGGAACAGACCAAGTTAATTAGTTAATAAATTGATTAATAAATTTATTGATTATTAACCGGGCATTATTATGAGGAGAATTTTGTTTTCGTTTGTACGGACAACCTGATTCCGTCAGGCGAGTATCAAAAATATCCTTAAAACATAATGATTTGTTCACGGAAGTGTGGCGGAAATGTATCTGCCTACGGGAACAAAAAAATTGTTTCACGTTAAAGGAGAGTTAATATGAAAACAAAAAAACTCTGGAAGTACGCTGTTGCGACAGCCGTACTTTTCGCAACATTGCCGATGTGCACATTTGCACAAACAGGTGTTACTGTGTCGGAAAAGATCACCTCGCAACAACTCACGACGATTTATGATCCCAATGATGCGGCTGCAGGCGTTGAGATTAAGATTACAGGTGTTGATGCCGGTAATGTTCTTTACAAATCCGGAAGCACTGCACAAAATAAACCATTTGTTGCAGGTGCCGGTACAATTCAACTCAATGGAGTTGACGTAACGAAGGCAACAACTCCCACTTCTCCTTGGGGTGGACCGAGTGTTGGAGTTTTGATCAACAACAGTGCCATGACTCCGCTATCCAACAAGACAATCAACACCGGTGACATCAATATCGCTGGAGAAGTTTCCGATGGATACTTGGTTGGTTTCTTGTATCATAGCGATTATGACTATGATTATAATTCCGGGACTTACAACGACCAAGCGTTTGACGGTACGCTGACAATCGGTAACGTTAATGTTGAGAATGTTACTGATACTGAATTTACTTACACTAGTGCTTATGGTGTAGAATTCGATACGGCTATCACAGGTAAAGTAACGGTAGGGAACATTAAAGCCACTGCTGACGGTGCTTATAGTTCTGCTGATGGTTTCTCCTCCTATGGTTTGACAGACGGAGCAACTGTTACTCTCGGTAATGTTGATGTAACAGCCCAATATGCCTACGGCGTTGATGTCGGTGATATTGGTGATAGCGATAAAACTACCACCGAAAAGTTTACTGTCGGAAATATCAATGTTACGAGTAAAGATGGATACGGTACTGGTGTTTATGTAGATATTCAGGAAGATGGTGTATTCGAGGCAAAGGATATTACCGTTAAAGGTACGAATGATTATGGAGTTGAAGGTGTTTCTGCTTACTCTATTGCTAAGGGTGGTACTTTCAATGTTGGCAAGGTTCAGGTTGAAGGTGATAGTTATGCCACAGGTATTGCAATTTACGATTCAGGAACATTTACCGTAACGAATGATGTTGTCGCAAAAACCAATGCCGCTAAAGATTCCTATGTTACTGTTACAGGTATCGATACTGGGGGTTGGGGTTACGGTGGTAACAGTAATCTCACGATTGACACGAAGGACGGTGATGTTCAAATCAGCGGTATTGCAAAAAATTCGGGTAATACCGCCCAAAGTATTAACATGAATAGCGACAATGATACCCTTACCGTTACGGGTGCGAACAAGCACGCGAACAAAGGTCAAGCGTTTGATGTGTCGGGTGCTGAAAATGTTCGTTGGGAGACCGACGCCGAATACACTAAATCATCATTCACCACATCGGCAGATACCGTACATCAAGTTGCAACAGGTAAAAATGTTGGTACTAATGGCGGTGTTAATACTGACGGTAACAAATACACGGTTGGCAATGCGGCGGATAACAAGAGCGCAGGTACTCTCGCTATCAGTACATTAAATGCCGGTGATGTTGTTGTGAACAATGGAATTCTTGCTATTGACGGCAGCAAAACCAGTAACATTAACTCTCTTACGATTGGTAACAATAATAAAGACGGTCAGGCTTCGGCGGCTGTTGCCCTTTACGGTAACGTCGCGTCTGGTCAAGTTGCCGGTTTAACGATCAATAGTGGTACAGTTACTACTTTTGATAATGCGGTTAAGGATCCGACGACGAAAGCAGAAATACTTTCGTTGAGTACGATTACCGAGTACGTCAAGAAAGGGAATAATTACGTTGCGAAAAATCGGGAGAAGGCGAGTTTAGCGGACGGATTTTTGCTTCCGGCTTCGATTCACCGTTACAACACCGGTTGGGAAGCAACACGTGATCATTTGATTTCCGGCGGACAGACTTCGTGCAAACCGTGCGAATCCGTTTGTAATCCTTGCGATCCTTGTAACAAATCTGATGGTTTCTCGCTTGGTTGTAGTGCTTGGGTAAATTATGTTGGACGTTCCAATTCTTACCGCAGTTCCTATTCCAATATTGGAATTAACAACGGCGATTGGGAAATCGGAACCGACGGAATTCAGGTTGGTCTTGACCTTTACAAATCGAGCAAAGCTCAACTCGGTTTGCTGTTTGGTTATGAAGGT
>JAISBG010000597.1 GCA_031266315.1 Planctomycetaceae bacterium
CACTAATTGTTCCATTAAAGAGTTGGAAATTTACGGTTGGTTGCGAGAGGAACCGGCTCCGTTTCAGGGCGAATTGGAAATCACAATTCACGATCTTACGGCGGGAACATCGAAATTGTTACAGTCTGAAAAACTTACGATTCCCGCCTATTCCCGCAAAGAAATTTCCGTTCAAATTCCGCCGCATTCTTCCTTCGCACCAATACGTTACGATATTATTTGCCGTCAAGACGGGAAACAGGTTGCAAAAACACAATATGATGTATTATTTATTTCGCCGGAACATCGGAAAATTATTAACAAAAAATCGCTGATGGATTGGGAGGTTGGGTTGCTTTGTACTCCGGGTTGGGTGCAAAACGACGATTTTGGGCTTGGAATGGTTGATTGGACGCAAGGTTGGGGCGGTGTTCATGATAAAATTTGGGCACTTGTTCACGGCGTAATGGAAACCGACCGCCGAACAATTGACCAGCCAGCCCGAATGTTGACAACCAATACGCGAAATTCTCATTACACAAATCCATGGCGTTATTTGCCCGATGGGAGTTACGGGTGGGAGGTGATGCTTGAAGGACTCCTGAAAAAAGCGGAGTTACGAAAAATTCAAAAATTATGGGTTGTCGGTTCGGATCGTTGGAATGGAATTCCGATTGGGCATTCGTTTGGTTGGGATATGTTCGTCCGGTTTGACCGTTACCTCCGTGAAAACGGCGGCGAAGGTCTCAAAAGCCGAAGCCGTAAAACAATCAGTGATGAAATTATGGAACATTATGCCGATGTCTGGCAAAAATGGCATTTGGAAGAATACACGAAAAAGATAACCGGAACAAAAAAATTGTTTGCCCAACACGGAATCCAATTCACCTTTGAAACTCATGGGTCATTTCCGTTTGCCGGCGGGGAAATCGGAGACCGATTAGGCGAAACTCATGTGGGGGTGGGGACAGATTTGTTCTGGGAATTACGCCGTCAAGACCTGTACTGGAGTCTCGCAACCCGTTTCGCAATCGTCGCCGCCAATCCGAATCTTTCCAGTGGAATGTATAAACAATGGGGTTGGGTTAATTCCGAATCAAATATGTTCTGGTTTTCTAATAACGGTCCTGTTGAACCGGCGCGGCGGCAATGGTTTGGAACTTATTTTATGGGACGAGTTAATTCCGTCGGCGAATTTTTACCTTACCATGTTCTCGGTTACAGTTTGCAAGGCGGTGTTTCCACAAAGTTTTATCAACACGAAATTGAAAATTCGTTACGAACATTCAATTTCACCCGATTGGTTCGTCCCGAACAGGCAGCCGGATACGGTTTTATTGTTTCATGGGATGCACACACACGGCGAATGACTCCGAAAGGCGGTTCTATGGGATTCGGGTTGTATGCAACCGGCGGAGAAGAAAATCAACTCGATTACCGAATGGGAAAATTGTACGAAAAATTAATAAAAAACGGGTTGCCCATTGGTTTTGTGAGTTCGAGTTACGCTATTCAAAATTGGAACGGTAAAAATCCTCTCGTGTTGTTGGATGCCTCTGATTGGCAGGGAACAGAATTGGAAACCGTTTTGAGGCTTTGGGATTCGGGTGTACCGATTATCGGGTTCGGCGGAGATAATCAAGAACCGGAAAATCTGAAATTTTGGACAGATAATGCCGAAAAACATCAGGCAGGTACGATTGAATATTTTGTCAAGAAAAGTAAAAATCCAAACAACGCCCCGCTGATTTATTGTTCGCTTAATGCGAACCGGTTGCCTGCTTTGGACATTCCTGTTTTGATTAATCAGTTGATGGATGCGTGTAACATGAAAATGACAACATCGCCACAACTGGTCATCAATCCGTTTATCAATCATGACGCTCTCTTTCTCGGACTCGGAACACTTTCCGATCAAAATGTTTTTGCAACAATTAATTTCAAACCGGAACAATGGTATCCGAAACTGAAAGGAAAAACGGTTAAAGTCATTGATCTTGATCGTTTCCAAGAGATAATACCGAATACGGACGGCAATTATACTTTTCCTCTTGAAGCAGTTTCAGGAAAAATGTTACTAATATTGAAAGGAGATTAACAAACATGAAAAAGTGTTTTTTAGAATTTGTATCTTTATTTGCGGTTCCGTTTACGGCACTGCTTATGGTTCTGTTTTCAGGAATTTTATTTTCGGAAACGTTGTTTTTTGAAACGGCGGCAATGGCTCAGGAACGGCAAATATTGCTTACTGTTTCAAGAAACGCTGATCCGGCAATTAAGAAGGTGGCGTTGAGTTTGAAGGATTGTTCTGTTTTTGTTACATTGGAATTGAGCGGAGTAACATCCGACTCCCAATTTATTCCGACGGCAAGTGAGCGGCTTCTTCCTGATTCGGAGTTCAAATTGGCGGCTTATAACAATTTGGTCATTGTCGGTTTGCCGGAACAAGACGAGTTGCTTAAAAAATGTCTGGGACATCAAATTGCGTTACGTTCCGGCGAGGTTGAATCACTTGGTTACGGAAAATGGAAGGGAGATTTTGGTACGGTGGAATGTGATCGAAATCCGTTTCTTTATTCACACAAGGTAAAAGACAATCCGTATTCGACTTTAATCATCAAAATTTCAGGAACTTCTGTTGCCGGTGTTGTCAAGGCGGTTGACGCATTTCGAGCCGGTATGTTGAACGGAATTGTTCCGGCGGGACAAGGGGAATTAGTCGAAACAACAATTCTTGATCGGCAACCCGAATTTATTGTACCGCCGTCATTACCAGACAGACTTGGTGAATTTTATCGGGTTGGCTGGACGCAACCGAACGAAATGGAATACCGTGCGTACCTTGACCTTGCGGGTTTTGAACCAAAACAACTTTGGAGAATCAAATATTTGAGCAAAAATGTATTTGATGATGTTTCCGGCGAAGGCTGGAACAACGGTTTACATCGTTTGGCTTACGGTAATGCTGTAACAATTGCGGAATTTAATTCTGAACAAGAAGCAAAGGAAACATGGAACAGTTTCAATAAATCCAACGGAGCCGTTCTGGAAACAATAGAAAATTTCCAATGTTACCGATTTGCCCAACCAACAGATGAAGCATTTGACAAGAGTTACGGTGATGTCCGCTATTTCGTTTCAGGAAAAAAACTGATCGCCGTCTCCTTGCCCAAAACACAGACTCTGTTACTAATAAAGGAATTGTAACATCATTCGTGGAAAATTATTCAGCGAAATTTTCATTAACCGACTTTATGAATAAAACTCAAGAGGTAGGCAACCTTTCGCTGACCGTGGGCTTTCATCCACGGTCAGCGATAACCGACAGAGGATTAGATTAACAACGGCAAATGGTGTTGCTTTCCGTGTTGAAGTCAATGCAAACTCAACCGGCGCAACCGTCCAGCGGACGGATTGCCCACCTAATATTCCGCTTTGATATTTTCCGCCTGAAAAAGCAGCCTAACTTTAGTTACGGTTGCACAATTAAAGTTTCAACGGCGGTGTACTGCGTTTTGATTCACGGATTAATTTGTAAATCGTTTGAAATTCTTCGATTCGTTTTTTATTTGCCGAATCTTCGAGAAGGTTGGTTGTTTCTTTCGGATCATCTTTCAGATTGACGAGAAACTCCGGTTTGTCGGTCAGACCCAGTAACAATTTCCATTGGTCTTTCAAAACCGCATGACCAATTCCATCAAAACCTTCGTCTCTTGCTAATTTCGCACGATAATTCAGATAGGTTTGTAACGGTTTTGGACGATTCTGAAACCGTTCTTTTAATTCCGTCGGAATACCGCCTTGTCTTGTATCCCGACCGGGACTTGATTGGATGAGCAAATTTTCACGAACCGGTCGATCTTCACTTTGCTTTCCAAGCAACACAGACAAGAAGCTCACACTATCCAATGCTTGATCATCACCCGGTTCGATACCGGCAATTTCAGCAAATGTTGCGGCGAGATCATGCGTGCCAATGACCTGATCGGTAACCGTTCCCGGATTAATTTTTGATCCGTTTATTGTGTCATCGCCCCAATGAACAATAAACGGAACACGTGTACCGCCTTCCCAAATCGTGGACTTACTACCGCGTAATCCGCCAATAGCATCATGACCGAATTTTTCACGTTCTGCGGGAATACCGCCGTTATCGCTTGTAATAATAATTACGGTATTTGCGTAAAGATGACGTTCTTTGAGTGATTGGACGAGATGTCCGGTAATCACATCAACTTCGAGAACCATATCAGTATGCGCTGCCATTTTTGTTTCTCCGGCAACTTTTCGTCCGAATAAAGTTT
>JAISBG010000621.1 GCA_031266315.1 Planctomycetaceae bacterium
ACTCGTTTTTGACATGTAGCTGAAAATAATAGAAACAAAAAACAATTAAAGACATCTTTTTGTTTTAAATATATGTGTCAATAGCAATTTGATGAGTTTTCAGAACTTTTTTCAAAAAAAATTATAGAGACATGGAACTTGTTTTATCTATTTTGCCTATAATCTTATCTATAGCGCCTATTATGTCAAAAAAGATGTGTAGCCTTTAGGGGCATTGCATAACAACTCACCGCAACGCGGTGGGTTAAAGCCCACCCTTAAATTTCGCCCTGAAAGAGTATTAGTGGAGAGTGAAGAGTCCGCAAGCGTGCTATTTACCAAAACGAATTAAATTATCCGCTTGCGTCCCCAACTATTAACTCTCCACTTTTTTCAGTACACTTGCTCTCTCAATAAGTTTCTGTTAAAATTTTGCCCTTAAAGAATGATAACTATTAACTCATTAGCATTTAATAATGCCAATAATAAAAATGAAATCAAAAAAGACGAAAACAAAAAACAAAAATTCACAACGATTGTCCGGACAACCGAATAATCCTCATGACCGGTTCGCCCGTAAAATATTGGGAAATCTGTTGTATGCGGGTAGGTTTTTGTTATATTACGCAGACCCGATTGTTGCTCAAAGTGTTGATTTGGACAATTTGACAGCGGCTCCAACTCATCAATTGAGCGAAACACTCAAGGAAGTGGTTTCAGATATTTCGTTTGCTGCCCATTTACACGATAACAAATTCGGTTCGGACGTCTTGTTGTTTCTGGAGCATAAATCCAGACCAAGCCGTTTGGTAACACTTCAATTGGGAACCCAATGTTTTTTGGTTTTATACTTTAAGTGGACGGAAACGGGTTATTCCGAAAATTACGTTCCGTCTATTCCCTTGATGATTCTCGTGTATAATGGAGAAGAAGATATTGATGAAGAGATGTTTCTTCAGGATATTTTTCCGGAAATGAAAGAGAATCTTCGCCAATATGTACCACAATTTCGGGTTGTGGTAATCAATCTGAAACGGTTTAATTACAACAACCTGCCCGGCGAACCCGAAATTCAAGCGATTGCCGAATCCTTCAAACGAGCAACCGATGGAACTTTCGGCAGCCATTTGAGCGGAATTTTGGAACGGGTTAAATCCGCCGAATTGGGTAAACAACAAACATTAGACCTAACTACTAATATCGTCCGATATTGCACTTGGGTTAGTGCAATTACGAAAGAACAGTTAGTTCAATTTATTACACAAGTTTTTAACGGAACGGAGGATTTTGAAATGGTAGATAACATTCAAAAAGGACTTATTCAGGAAACACTCGAAATCGGTGAAAGACGCGGTGAAAAACGCGGAATCGAAATCGGCGAAAGACGCGGTGAAAAACGTGGTGAATTGAGAGGCAAAGTTGATGCGATTCTGGACATCCTGAGCGATCGATTCGGGCGGGTTCCTCAATATATTATTGATTCCTTAAACAAGCGAAAAGATGTAATTGCATTGAAATCTTTGGTTGTTCATGCAGCGAATTGTTCGTCGTTGGATGATTTCGTTGCTGACCTGTAAACCGGATTTTTTATGCCGGTTACAGCAACAAATACAAGGCGGACATTGATTCTTTTCAGGAATGAATGTTCCGCTTTTTCATAACGTTACATGGCAAAAAGGAAAAAAACAATACACATAAAATTTGCTCTTGGACAATATTGATTCAATAGATATAATATCTTTCCTTAATTTATTATTTAAAATGTTTTCGGTTTGTTTGAAAAAGATATGTAGGAGAAACTATGCGATCCATAGCCATTATGAATCAAAAAGGCGGTGTTGGTAAAACGACCACCGCCGTTAATGTCAGCGCGGCGTTAGCCGCAACCGGAGCAAAAGTCTGTTTAATTGACCTTGATCCCCAAGCCCACGCAACATTGCATTTCGGAATCGAACCGCAAGTCGGATTTGATTCGATTTACAATGTGTTGGTTGGCGAGATGAATTTGTCCGATGTTCGCAAACAGGCGGGCGAAAATCTTTGGATTATTCCCGCTCATCTTGATTTGGCAGCGGCGGAATTGGAACTTGCCGGAGTTGTCGGGCGGGAAATGATTCTCCGCGATAAACTGGCGGTTGATGATATGAAATTCGATTACATTTTCATTGATTGTCCGCCTTCGTTGGGTGTGCTGACAATCAATGCGTTGACAGCGGTTGACGAAGTTTTTATTCCGCTTCAACCGCATTTTCTGGCGTTGCATGGTTTGAGCCGGTTACTCAAAACGATTGAACTGGTTGCCAAACGACTCAATAACCGACTAATGTTAAGCGGAGTGATTCTTTGCATGTACGATGGACAAACCCGTTTGGCGTCGGAAGTTGCTCAAGACATTGACGCTTTTTTTCAGCAGAAACACATTCAGCCGACGGTTTGGTCGAATGCTCAAATGTTCCAAACGAAAATCCGCCGCAACATTAAACTTGCTGAAGCACCGAGTTTTGGTTGTCCGATCTTTGAACATGATTCAACTTCCAACGGAGCCGAAGATTATCGTTGCCTTGCCAGTGAAATTGCCCTCCAAGTACGATAAAAACAAATTTTTTTCTCAATGATCGAACTTTTAGCAATTTGAAACGTAGTAATAAAATTATTCTTACTACGTTTCGGTGTATTTTAACTTTCTTTACAACGAAAAACTTACAAACACAAACATTTACGAACATGAGAAAACCAGCGTTTATTCTTTTACTTGCCACTATTTTTGGCTTCCTGGTAACAACCGTATCACTTTCACTCTTTTTCACGGAAAAAAAACTAACCAATGCTCAGACATTGCCGTTTTTTCAAAAACCTGAAAACGATACGGATAAAACGGAGAGAAATAGGTATGCACAAAATAAACCGCCGATTGTTGCCTCTGAGCGAAATCTGCCGATTCCCGAACACATTTCGACACTGCCGCGTCCTGACGAAAGCCCTTTGTTTGTTGAACGTTACGCTGAACTCATTCCCGAAGAACGAATTTCAGTGCAAGTGTACGAACAGTGTAATAAAAGTGTGGTCAATATCGATACACGAACAACGTACAACATGTTCCTTATCGGTGAAATTGATGAGCCGGGTGCCGGTAGCGGAGTTGTTCTTGATAAGGAAGGTCATATTCTGACCAATTCTCATGTTGTCAGCAAAGTTGATTCGGTGATGGTTGCTTTTTTCAACGGTGAATCGTATCCGGCGACAATTGTTGGTGAAGACCCGATTACGGATTTAGCCGTATTAAAAGTCCACGCTCCGGCGAAAGACCTTTATCCTGTAACACTTGCCGATTCTTCCCGATTATTGGTTGGTCAAAAAATATTCGCGATCGGCAATCCGTTTGGTTTGGAACGTACATTGACAAGCGGTTTGATTTCGAGTTTGAACCGGTCTATTCCAAGCCGGATTGAAGCCCGTTCTATTAAGGGTTTGATTCAGATTGACGCCGCAATCAATCCGGGCAATTCCGGTGGGGCGTTGCTTGATACGCAGGGACGAATGATCGGCATCAACACGGCAATTGCAAGTCAAAGCGGCGGTTCACACGGTGTTGGTTTTGCGATTCCGGCAAATACGGTTTCACGGATTGTTCCCCAACTGATTAAAAACGGTAAAGTGATTCGGGGTGAAATTGGAATTGGAGCGGTTCGGGTTATTGAGCAGGATTCAGTTCGCGGGTTGTTGGTTCGGTCGCTTGTTCCCGGCGGTGCCGCCGAAAAAGCCGGTCTGAAAGGTCCCAAAGTCATTAGAGTTCGTGTTCCTCGCGGAGCGTTTATTGAGGGCGGGGCAAAAATTGATTGGTCGGTTGCCGATATTATTGTCGGCGTCAACGGCATCGAAACAAAAAAAGCGGACGATTTTACCACTGTCATTGACGAGCATAAACCGGGTGATCAAATTCAATTGGACGTAATTCGTGACGGAAAACGAATTCGGGTTCCGGTTATTCTTGAATGAACAAAACAAAAAGGTCACGCGGAAAGACTTTTCCTCTTTTTGAGAACAACTATGCGGTCAGATCATCGTGGGAATGACGAATTGCGGGCAATAACGATTCGGCGGCGTTTTATTGAAACGACACCGGGATCGGTATTGATTTCAGCGGGCAAGACGTTGGTTCTTTGTTCGGCGAGTATTGCGGAGGAGTTACCGAAATGGATGCCGAAAGATTCGCCGCGCGGCTGGATTACGGCGGAATACCGGATGTTGCCCGGCAGCACCAACCCGCGAACCCCGCGCCACGATAAACCCGACGGACGCGCCGTCGAAATTCAACGTCTTATCGGACGTTCCTTGCGTTCCGTTGTCAATCTTGAAAAACTAGGGCAACGAACCATTTATATTGATTGCGATGTTCTGCAAGCCGACGGCGGAACACGAACACTTAGTATTACCGGTTCTTATATTGCAATGGTCGATGCGGTAGATTCGTATTCGTTGAAATTGCCGGAAACGCCGATTATGGATTCGGTTGCGGCGGTGAGTGTTGGAATTGTCGGCGGAGTTCCGATGCTTGATTTACCGTACAGCGAAGATGCCAAAGCCGATGTCGATATGAATCTTGTGATGACCGGAGCAGGGCGGTTTGTCGAAATTCAGGGAACCGGCGAAGAATACGCCTTTTCCGAAGAAGAACTCAACCAACTTCTCACTCTTGGAAAAAAAGG
Source organism: Planctomycetaceae bacterium (assembly GCA_031266315.1). Taxonomy (GTDB): domain Bacteria; phylum Planctomycetota; class Planctomycetia; order Pirellulales; family Thermoguttaceae; genus WRKP01. The sequence continues at coordinate 4,686 of JAISBG010000621.1, forward strand.
AATCCGCGAATTGTTTGAAATACAAGGAAAGAAATGACAAAAGAACCTTCAACACAAACATCGACTGATTCTCCAGTGATTGGATGTTCTGTTATCGGCATGATCGGAATGGTTTGGCTGTGGTCTATGGTGTTCCGTATCACTAATT
>JAISBG010000707.1 GCA_031266315.1 Planctomycetaceae bacterium
GACAATTCGATCTTCCAACGAATGAAAACTAATCACCACCATCACTCCCTTGACTTTCATTCTATTCGTAACCGTTTTCAAAACACTTTTCAACGAACCAAGTTCATCGTTGACGGCAATCCGCAACGCCTGAAATGTTCGGGTTGCCGGATCGGGGGTTACGGAATATTCTTTGGCGTTTGTTCTCCGTTCACGCGGAACACAACTTCGCACCAATCCGGCTAATTCACAAGCGGTTCGAATCGGTTGTCCGGCTCTTCGGCGTTCGACAATTGCTCGCGCAATACGTCGGCTGTAACGCTCTTCACCGAATTGGTAAATAATGTCCGCAATCTCATTTTCTTTCAACCGTTCCAATAATTCGCTTGCGGTTTCGCCTTCGGTGGTGTCGAATCTCAAATCAAGCAACCCCGACGAATCAAAACTGAATCCGCGTTCACCGTCCAGCAACTGATCACTGGATAAACCAAGATCAAGTAAAAAACCGTCAATTTTATCAATTTGCAAAAGATCAAGAACTTCGTCAACATGCCGATAATTTGCGTGAGCAAAACGAATCGGAAATTTTTTATCTAATTCTTTGTCTAATTTTTTACCTAAGTTTCTATCGGACGTTTTCTCTGATATTTCATTTTCGCCGCCGAAAATTTTGCGAAGCCGTTTTTCCGTTCGGTCAATCGCCGCAATATCCCGATCCATAGCAATTACCATTCCCGACTTCTCAGCCGTATCGGCTAATCGGCGGTTCATTTTTCGGTCTTCCTGAATCTCCCGAACCTCTTCAACCTCTTGAAATTTTTTAACTTCTTTAACTTTTAGAACTTCTTGAACTTTTAGAACAATAGCCTCCGTATGTCCTCCACCTCCAAGTGTTCCGTCCACGTAAATACCTTGCGGATCAGGATTTAAAAAAGCGATTACTTCCTGAAGCAAAACGGGAACATGAACAGAATTTTTTTCGGCAAAGTCAGTCAATAGTTGTCTCCAACAACGTATCGGGTTTATCGGAATACGTAGCATAGCAGTTTTTTCAAAATCAGAAAAGAGCAATTTATTTCCTAATGTTCACGAATTGGTGTGTATTTTGGGCTTTTCGGTGCATACCAATTACCTTTTGGGTGGGCAACCTTTCGCTGAAAGGTTGCGTCGGCGTTAGCCGACTGTGAACCAGATTAACGACGGTAAATGGTGTTGCCTCGAGTAAAACTCAACCGGCGCAACCACCCAGCGGGCGGATTGCCCACCTCTTTTCGCGTTTAAAATGAACTTTTCAATGTTTGGATACTTATCCGGTAGAATCAGGAAAAATCTTTTCCTCCCTCATTGTCAAAATACTGATATTCCTGATAATAGTGAGAAATATAGATTGATAATAATTATAGAATCTGTTTTTTCGTTTTCCAAATCTAAAACGTAACCATTTATTGCCCTACTAAAATTCTATGTTCGAAACACTTCAAGACAACCTGATGTCGGCAATCCGTACCTTGAGAGGTAAAGGAAAACTAACCGAATCGAATATGCGCGAAGGTCTCGATCTGGTACGGCAATCATTGCTCGAAGCCGATGTCAGTTTTCCTGTCGTTAAAGATTTTATCGCAAGAATCTCCGAACAGGCTCTCGGTGAACATGTTCTCAAACTACTTGATCCGACAGAGCAATTGGTTAAGATCGTTCACGAAGAATTGATCCGACTCATGGGTCCGGTCGATCACGATCTATACCTAAAAAAACCGCTGTCAACATTTATGCTCTGCGGTTTGCAAGGTTCCGGTAAAACAACCACTTGCGGAAAATTAGGAAAATTATTCGTTAAGCAAAACTTAAAACCAATGCTTGTTGCCGCTGACCTTCAACGTCCGGCAGCAATCGATCAACTCGAAATCTTAGGACAATCCATCGGTGTACCGGTTTATGTTGATCGGGAATGTAAAGATCCGGTACAGGTTTGTCAGGATGCCGCCCAAAAAGCAATTTCGCTCGGTGTTGATGTTCTCATTCTTGATACGGCAGGACGTTTGCATATCGACGAAGAGTTGATGAAACAACTCCAGCAAATCGAAAAACAACTACAACCTGATCAAGTCTATTTTGTTGTTGACGCCATGACCGGTCAGGATGCGGTTAATAGCGCGAAGGTGTTCAACGAAGCTCTCGAATTAGATGGCGTTATCCTGACAAAACTTGACGGTGATACTCGCGGCGGTGTCGCTTTGTCCGTTAAACATATCACCGGAGTTCCAATCAAATTCATTGGAACCGGCGAATTGATCGAAGCCCTCGAAGAATTTCACCCCAACCGAATGGCTGGACGGATTCTCGGAATGGGCGATGTGTTGACGTTGATTGAGCAGGCAACGGAAAAACTCGATAGAGAAGCAATCGAAAAACAACAGGAACGGTTGTTGCAAGGAGAGTTCACGCTCGACGATTTTCGTAGCCAAATGGGACAAGCAAAACGTCTCGGTTCGTTTAGCAAACTTCTGAGTTTTATACCGGGAATGGGCGAACTCAATAAAATGATGGGGAGTATGAATGTCAATGCCGATGAAGAAATGCGGGGTGTCGGCGGAATTATCGACTCCATGACACCGGAAGAAAGAAGGAACCCCAAAATCATCGATTCCAGTCGCCGCCGCCGAATTGCCGCCGGTGCAGGTGTGCAGTCGCAACAGGTCAGCGATCTCATCAAATCCTTCTTGCCAATGGCGGATATGATGAAATCCATGTCCTCAATGAAGACAGGGGACAGAATGAAATCATTGCAACAAATGACCCAATCCTTAGGAAAAAATCCCATCGGCGGAATTACCGCACCAAAAAAAGGAACCGGAAAACGTCTCTCCTCGCAAGAAAAAAATGAAGCCCGAAAAAAACGTGAAAAAGAAAAAAAGAAACGTGAAAAAGAAAAAAAGAAAAAATAACTCTCGTTCATCATGCCGTTGTTCTTTATAAAAACCAAACAGTAGAAATTATCACCCGATGGAAACAAATACAGAAAAAACAACTAAACAGAAAATAGACAAACAACCCCATAACCCACATGACCGGTTCGCTCGAAAAACATTGGGAAATCCGGTGTATGCCTCCGATTTTTTGAAACATTATGCCGGTACCGTTCTTACTAAATATGTTAATCCGGATCAGTTGGTCGCCGCTCCAACTCATTTTTTGAGTAATGAACTTCACGAAGTAATCTCTGATATAACATTTACAGCGCGTTTACGTGATAAAGAAAACGGTTCAGATGTCCTGATGTTTTTGGAGCATAAATCCAAACCAAGCCGGTTTGTACCGTTGCAGGTAGGAACTCATTGTTTTTTGTCCTTATACTTCGGCTGGACAACAGCAGAATATTCGGAAACCTACAACCCGCCAATTCCTTTGATGCTCCTCTTGTATCACGGAAAAGAGGATATCAATGAAGAAATTTTCTTTCAGGATATTTTTTCACAAATCCCGAAAGAACTTCGACCCTACATACCTCAATTCAAAATTTTTATCATTAACCTGAAACGGTTCCGCTACGACAACCTGCCCGGAAAACCGGAAACACAAGCAATTGCCGAATCGCTCAAACGAGCAACTGATGGAACGTTCACCAGTCACCTAACCGGAATCTTTGAACGGATTAAAGCCGCTAATTTAGGTAAACAACAAATATTAGATTTAATCGACAATATCACTCGATATTGCACTTGGATAAGTAATGTCACTTCAGAACAAATTGTTCAATCCATTACAAAAACTTTTAACGGAACGGAGGGTATTGATATGGCAACCACCATTCAAAAAGGAATCATACAGGAAGGAATCGAAATCGGTGAAGTTCGCGGTGAACTGAAAGGTAAGATTAATACGATTCTGGACATTCTGCGTAATAAATTCGGACAAGTTCCGCAATACATTGTTGATTCATTAAATCAACGAACAGATCTCATTGCGTTGACGTCATTGACGGTTCACGCGGTAACTTGTTCATCATTGGACGACTTTGCCACAGATTTGTAAACAGGAACGGAGGGTATTGATATGGCAACCACCATTCAAAAAGGAATTTTACAGGAAGGAATCGAAATCGGGGAAGCACGCGTCAAAGCACGCAGTATGTTGGAAGGCAAAATTGATTTGATTCTGGACATTTTGCGTGATAAATTCGGGCAAGTTCCGCAATACAT
>JAISBG010000718.1 GCA_031266315.1 Planctomycetaceae bacterium
TTATCTTGCCGAAACAACCGGTGAAACAAATATTTCCGCCTCCGCTCTGCATACTCAAGCCGTTTTACTTCATCATTTAACGGTACAGAAAAATGATCCCGAACTCGGAGAACGGGCAAGAGATTTGTACACCGAAGCGATTGAACGTTACGAGAACACGGCAACAAAAACATCGCAACTTTTGGGGCATCTCTGCCGGTTTGATGCCGCACAATTAAATTGGTGGTTTGACGGAAACGCGGAAAATTTTTACCGGTTGGTGAATGATATCAAAACAACCAATGAAGACGATGCGACATTCCGTGCGGAATTGTTGGCAATTTCTGCGGAACGGTTCATGGAAGAAGGACAAATTCGTGACGATTTTTTTACCGCCGCTTTCAATCTCCTTGAAAAATCCGCCAACAGTCCTGTTCCTCATCCCATGTTGGAATGTCTTCATACTCGTTACGCTATTGCCTTGACTCGGCAATGGAGGCTTGATGCCGCTGAACCGCATTGGAATAAAGTACAGGAATTAGCAACAAATACTGCTGTTATTGCCGGAACGGATCATCAACTTGCCCGTCTTTGCAATGGAGCGGGATATGCCCGTTTGAATCTTGCGATTTCCGCACGTTATTTCGGCGACTTGAATCAGGCACGGTTTCGATGTCGTGATTTGATTGGAAATATTCAAGATGTGTTGGCGTATCCGAATGTTTCATCAGAAGCGGAAAAATTGCGTTTGACTCAACAACTTGCCGAAGCAATGGAACGTCTTGCCGACTGTACATTATTTACTCCAACTCATTTCGGCGAACATCAAATTCCCAATTCGCGTTTCTTTGTTACAGAAGCGGAGTCATGGTATTCGCAAGCCCGCGAAATCACGTCCGATCTTCAAATGAAATTTATTTTACAGTGTAAATTGGCTCTGTTACGATTAAATCTCGACAATCTGTCGGCTGAAGAATGCAAAAAAATCTATGACGAAATTCAAAACGATTATTCACAACTTGCTCTTAGTGCATCAATTCATGACCGAACAATCGAATACTATCAAACGATTGACGCTCTTTTCGGCGGTAACCGGTCTGATGCCGATTCGGAAATTAACCGAATCAAAAATTGGCTGGACAAGAACCGCTTAAACAGTAATACGGTTGCCCGTTATGCCGGTGAACGGCTTGATTTGCAACTCTTTTGTATTCGCTTTTTACTGAAAACAGAACAACAGAACGATAAAGAAATTCTTCAACAGGATATTGAACGTTATCTCGATCCTATTTTGTTACAACACCTCGTTTCGGCAACAAAAATGCGTCCGTTTTTGTTGCCGTTTTACGATCTCGCCGTCAACTGCCGAAAAAACAACGATTTATTTCAAACGGCGTTAACAATTCGAACCGCGCGGTGTCAACGGCGTTCCGGCTTATTACAAAAACCGCTTTTGGTGTTTTATTTTCCTATTGGTTCGGAAAACGGATTCGCTGTTTTTTTGTTACCCGAACAGCAGGAAAGTAAACGCTTTGATATCGGGTTCAACCGCCAACAAATTATTGAAGCAATGGAAAATCATCAAGAATTAACGTTACCTGAGGAGTTGGTATCTACTGTGAAACAAATGTGGTTACAATCTATTCCGATTGATGTTTCGTGGGACGATTCTGTTTGCTGGACTTCCGCGCAAATCAAAAACCGTTTGTCCAATACGCAATGGGTTTTTAATACACAACTTCCTGCCAATCAAATTTGGGGAGTTGTCCGGTAATTTTCCCTCGCTATACCGTACAAATATTGGGGATTACAAGGAACTTTTTTGAATATTCCATTTATTGATACTTTTAAAATCTAAATTACTATGCCGAAAGTTTCCGTTATCATTCCCGTTTATAATGCTGAAAAATATCTTCATGCGTGTTTGGATTCCGTTGTGAATCAAACATTGACGGATATTCAAATTATTTGTGTGGACGATGGTTCTCCGGATCGTTGTCCGCAAATTCTTGACGAATATGCCGCCAAAGATCAACGAATTACGATTATTCATCAGCAAAACGTTGGAATTGCCGGCGCACGAAATGCTGCGTATCCATTCATCAAAGGGGAATACACGCTCTTCGTGGATGACGACGACACAATTGAACCCAATCTTTGTGAAAAAGCGGTTACCGTTGCGGACGCCGAACAAGCGGATACAACTTATTTTTTCATAGATCGTGGACAAAAAGGTCATCAAGATAAATGGAGTTATAAGATACCGGAACTAATTGGTAAACATGCACTGACAGAAAACGATTATTTGATTTTATTAAGAGTTCCCATGGTTTGGGCAAAACTATGGCGAACACGTTTTCTGTTAGATAACAATATTTGTTGTCCGGTCGGTCAATATGTCGAAGATGTTTTTATGCAATGGAAAACATTGATTCACTGTCCCAAAATAGCATTGTTGCCGGAAGTTATGTATCACTACAGAAAGTATCCATTATCTACACTGAATGAACCATCAAAAAAATATTTAATGGGGTTTGTAGCAACATACGATCTCATTAAAGATGTGTTACAAAAATCAGGTAATTATCACGGTGAATGGAAGCAATTGTTTTTGCGTCGAAAATTATGGCATCTTCGCGCAGTTTACAGTCATTTACCAATATCTCGGCAAAAAGAATATCTTCACATGGTAAAAGACCGAATCGGTTCTGATGAGCAAGAATATTTGTCGCAAAAGAATAAACTTAACCGCCAAGTCAAAGTATTTTATTTTGCGTTGCAGGGTTCACGTTTTGCCGCTGTCGAAAATGCAGTTTATATTACGTTGCGAAAAATCGAAATTACATTTCGGAAATTCCGCGATCAATGGAAGCAAAGAGGGTCATAGTTGACAGTGCTAATTTGATTTCAACCCATTACTTGCTCTTTCAATAAGTTTCTGTTAAAATTTCACCTTTGAGAATAGCAATATCATTAATTCATTAACATTAATAATAAACAATGCCAAAAATAAGGAAAACAGAAACTACGGATTCGCAATGGTTGTCCGGACAACCGAATAACCCTCATGACCGGTTCGCCCGTAAAATATTGGGAAATCTGTTGTATGCCGGTAGGTTTTTATTCTATTACGCAGACCCGATTGTTGCTCAAAGTGTTGATTTGAACAATTTGACGGCGGCACCAACTCATCAATTGAGCGAAACTCTCAAGGAAGTGATTTCAGATGTTTCATTTGCTGCCCATTTGCACGATGACAAAGTTGGTTCGGACGTCTTGTTATTTCTGGAACATAAATCTAGACCAAGCCGTTTGGTACCGCTTCAATTGGGAACCCAATGTTTCTTGGTTTTATACTTTAAGTGGACGGAAACGGGTTATTCCGAAAATTACGTTCCGTCTATTCCCTTGATGATTCTCGTGTATAATGGAGAAGAAGATATTGATGAGGAAATGTTTCTTCAG
>JAISBG010000744.1 GCA_031266315.1 Planctomycetaceae bacterium
CCTGTTTCCGGCTAGCAATCAGATTCCCAAATGGTCGGCAACACAATTTGCTATTGTTAATCTAATTCACTGTCGGCGAGTACGCCGACGCGACCTTTCAGCGAAAGGTCGCCCACCTACAAAAAGTCGCCCACCTGATGATTGCCTATGAAATATTTATTATTTGACGATTCCGGTGAGAAATACCTAATCCGGTAGAATTCAGAAGAAGTTCTCTATAGACCAACATTCCCCAATGGTATAGAATAAAAATAAAACGTCTGTCGGGGCAACCTTTCGCTATTTACATTTGCATTTACATTTACTAAAAGGACTTTCATCTACGGTTGTGTCGATTATTCGGAAAAATTCCTCCGGATCATTTCTGAATAATTTTTGAATATTCAACATTACCGGTATTTTTTTTCAAATGTTTATGGACAAGCCGCAAAATTCCAATTCGTCTGATAGTGTACGGGAAATACCGATGCTTCCATCGGGGATTCTATTTCCGTTCATTTTATTAACAAGCATGTTCGCTTTTTGGGGATTGGCGAATAATATGACCGATACGCTTTTGCCGGCGTTCAAACGGATCATGAGTATGACGGATTCAAAAACCGCCTGGATTCAGGTTGTTTGCTATTTTCTCGGATACGGCTGTATGGCAATTCCCGGCGCCATGTTCATCAAAAGATATACGTTCAAATCCGGCGTATTACTCGGTCTCGGTCTCTTTGCCGTCGGCGGACTGCTCTTTTATCCGGCAGTCTTCGTTGAAGGTTATAATATTCATCTTTTCGGAATTGATAGTGCCGATCTTTGTTTTTCCGCTTTTTTAATCGCCATCTGTATCATTTTTTCCGGTCTGTCCATTTTGGAAACAGCATGTAATCCTTATATTTGTGCGCTGGGTGCGCCGGAAACAGCAACACGGCGTTTGAATTTCGCCCAATCGTTCAATCCGCTCGGTTCCATTATGGGCGTGTTTCTTTCGCAAGCACTCATCATGTCGCAACTCAAAACCTTCAACGCCGAAGAACGCGCCGGAATGACTTCAGCGGAACTCTCCGCCGTCCGCGCGCCGGAACTGTTCGCCGTCGCAACTCCTTATGTCAGTGTCGCCCTCATTTTAGTCGTGATTTGGTTGATGATTTTTTTCACGAAAATGCCCAACCTTTCCGAAACAGATAAACGAATCGATTTTTTAGGAACATGGAAACGCCTTCTCAAAAATTATCATTATGTGTGGGGTGTGACCGCTCAATTCTTTTATGTTGGAGCACAAATTGCCTGTTGGTCATACATCAACCGATATACTCAAGTTGCTCTTGACCTTGACAAAATCGCTCGAACAGATGTTGTTCAGTTGCAAAATGTCGAACCGCTCGCCGCCGGATTCAACGGACTCATGAATCAGATCGGTTTTCAATCCCTTGTCGCAACAACCGCAGAAGGAGCAGGAAATATCTATTACATTATTTCGTTGTTCGCCTTTGTTGCAACCCGTTTTATCTGTACAGGATTGATGAAATATATTAAACCGCACTTGATGTTGACGATACTTGCTCTTCTTGCAATTGTCTGCTGTTTCGGAACCGTTTATATTCAAGGTGCTGTCGGCGTGTATTCGTTGATTGGAATTTCAGCGTGCATGTCGTTGATGTTTCCAACAATCTTCGGTCTTGGAACTTACGGTTTAGGCGAAGACACCAAAATGGGCGGCGCGGGAATGGTGATGGCAATTTGCGGTGCCGCGTTGCTGACGCAGATGCAAGGTTACCTCTCCGATTGGTCGGGAATTCGTATGGCGTACTGGATTCCGGCAATTGCCTTCTGCGTTATTGCCTACTATGCCGCCGTCGTTTGCCGGAACGATGACCGGTTCACCACTCAAAATAATACGATTGCCGCTCATTAAATGATAATATACTGTGTTAGTCATAAAATAGTATTTTCATAACGATTCAGTGTAATTTTTGTTAAAAATTTGTATGACTATTTACTTTTACTTAATAGGTACAAAAAGCGGAGTAGCCCGATAGGGCTTCATTTTCATAACCGCAGGTCTTTGACCTGCGGTGTAACGACAAACAGCCTCCTGCCTGAAAGGCAGAATTTTAGTTGATAGTGGAAAGTGAGGGACGCAAGCAGATAATTACCATTTACCAACACACAATAAATCCGCTTGCAAACTATCCACTATTAACTATCAACTCTCCACTAAAATTCTGCCTTTCAGGCAGTGGTTTCATTGGTTTATTACCGCAGGTCAAAGACCTGCGGTTACGAAAATAAAGCCCTGTCGGGCTATTTGGTTTTTCGGATCAATCAGGAAAATAATTATTTAGAAACTTGAAAAATACCAAATACAACCCTAACACAATATATATTTCTTGTATTTGAAAATTCGATTTTCCTTTTTGGATAAGGTTGCAAAATTTATTGAATTTTACGTGAGTCTCTCAACCGTGCACCCTTACAAAAATCGAATTTTAAAGTAAAATGAGTATGTTCATTTCTCACATTCACAAAAAGGAGATTAACAATGTTAAAAGGTATTTCCCCCTTAATTTCACCGGAACTATTAAAAATTCTCGCTGAAATGGGGCATGGCGACGAAATCGTTCTGGCAGATGCTCACTTTCCGGGACATTCCGTTAACAATCAAATTATTCGGGCAGACGGACTTTTAGTTACGCAAATGCTCGATGCCATTCTGCCGCTCATGGCATTAGACCACGCCGTCAAATCACCCGTGATTATGATGGCTATTCAGGAAGGCGATACGGCAGACCCGGCAGTTGAACCGGCATATCGGGCAGTAATCGATAAATACGCACCAAAAACTCCGCCAATTCAACGAATTGACCGTTTTGAATTTTACGAACGGGCGAGACAAGCGTATGCCGTCGTGATGACAACCGAAACACGGATTTACGGTAATATTCTTCTGAAAAAAGGTGTTACACCCTCAAAATAAAGGAAAAACCGTGAACCGACGCGAATTTTGTTTGTCGATGGGACTTGTTTTGACAGGAAGTGTTGCAACTGGAATACCGGAATCATTAGGCATAAATAGAA
>JAISBG010000745.1 GCA_031266315.1 Planctomycetaceae bacterium
AGTTATCGCAAAACCAATGCGGAATAACCGCATTGATTCGATGTACAGTTTCTCCGAACTCCCGCCGCGACAACGCCGCTCCGCCGCAACCGGAATCATTGGAAACAACAACCGCAAAACGCGAATCCATTGCTCCTGCCCAGAGTGCTGTTTTACCAAGCCGTGAATGTCCAATCACACAAGCCTTTTTCGGATCGACATTGAGTTTATCTTGAAATTCGGTAACAACATCCAACATTTTTCCAAGTCCCCATGCCCATGTTGTGATAGCATTTCCTTCGTTGGGTTGTTGTTTTTCGTCGTCTTTATAAATCAAACGCCGAACACCATGTTTGAGACCGCCGTTAAAATCCGGTTCGATGTCGCCGTAATAAACGGTTCCGACGGCAAAACCGTGAGCGAAAATTGTTTCGAGGGGCCAACGCCGTGATTGTTTACCGCGTTCTTCTTCTTTACCCGAAACCTGTTTACCGTTCCCGCGATCCCAAATAGTTTTAGCAAGCCGGATTTCCGGATCGATATTAATAGCGTGATTGCCCATGTAATTCAAACCGAGAAAAATAGGAAAATTCTCGTTACTATTTTGCTTTACCGGAGTATAGATTAAGAAATCGGCTTTGGGATCATCTTGCAATGGTTTTTCGCCTTTGAAAAAGATGAGTTGAAATTGATACCGGATTGCTTTACCGTCGAAAACCGGAGCCGATTCGAACAATTCGGCTTTCATATTGATTTCGCCGAGTGTTGATTTTCCATACATGTTTTCTTCAAAAAGTTTCAATAATTCGGGACGCCGTTGTTCCGTCCACATTTTAGCGGAGTCAACTTTTCGACCATCAACCATTACCAACGGATCCGGCAACACGAATTGCGGAATTTTTGCTTCATCATAATTGACCGGCGCAATCTTTTCAGCGGCAAAAAGAACAGTTGAAAACAGAACACAAATTAAAAACAATAAATGTTTCATAATTATTCTCCAAAGGGTTAAAGAAGTTAATTGTACCGCCTTTTAGTATGTTGTAATATCAAAACGTATGACAGTTTAACTACTCCACAAGGCGATACAAAAAGTCAAAGAATTATTTTGCTCGATTATTTTACTCAATTACTTTACTCAGATAATTGTACTATAACACCATCACTGGCGTATGTCAATCGCGGAAGAATATTAGGATTGATTGTTTTCGGAAAACTATGTACCGAACCAAAACTGATTTTTTCTTCAGTTGTTAAACTGTGCCGCCATGTTGCGTCCAAATAGCGGTCGATTCCGCTATTAGCGGTACCGGAATTTCCTTCGGTACATTTATTGTAAAGGTTTTGTTGTTCGATATACGGATAAATTGTTCCCCAAAACGACATTCGTCCCATTTTGTTTCTGTCACTTGTATTGTATCCTTGAGAGACACCCATCCAGATTGTAACCGGCGGTAAACCTTTCACCGTATCGTGAAAATTGTGAACGGCAATGCCGATTTGTTTCAAATGGTTAGTACATTGTGAACGCCTTGCCGCTTCGCGCGTCACCTGAACCGCCGGCAACAGAAATGCGATTAACACCCCGATAATCGCAATCATCAAATAGGTCAATCAAGGTGGGTAATTCGTCAAAAGGTTTGCTGAAAGATTTTACTTTTAACGAAAATTCTACTGAAAGATATTACTCTATTTTTTTGTTTTATTGGAATTATTGGCAGAAAAGGGAAAATCAATGATACTGTTTATTCTTTTTGTGTAATTGATGGGAGAGTTGCTTGATTCTCTATTCTTTTTGATTTATAAATAACTAACTTAAATTTTCCTGAATTTTTCCTAAAAAATTTTTTATCGTTCCGGTTTTTTCCGAAAAACGAATTTCCTGATTAATTACCTATCCGCTTTTTCTTTCTCATGTCAAAACGCCGTAAATATCAAGATGTTAGTGAGTTGGTTCTTCCTGAATCCACAATTGTCGATCATTCGCGAAAACACGTTCCCGCCGAACCCGATTCCCACTCCTCCTTAAAAAATTCCAAACCGGCAACAAATATCCGACCAATCACTGTTATGCCGTTGCGAATTTTGGGTTCCATCACTGTTGGAATTATTATCCTTGCAATTATTCTTCCGTTGCTTGCGTGGGGAACGCTGATCGAATCGGAGTACGGTGCCACTGTTTCCCGCTTCACACTTTATGACAGCCCGTGGTTTGTACTGCTTTGGGCTGGACTCGGTCTCAATATCTTTTGCGCTGTGCTAATCCGGTTGCCTTGGAAACGTTCGCACATTCCTTTTATCATTGCTCATTGCGGTCTTCTCGTTTTGCTTGCCGGTTGTTATTTGACGTGGAACGGGGGAGAAATTGCTCAGATTACTCTGCCCGAAGGAACTGTCGGAACAAAAGCGATGAAACCGGATCGGCAACATTTTACGATTCGCCCTATTTCGGAAAATACATCACCAGATTCATTGCCCAATACGTTGCAGAATTCATCGGCGAAACAGGATTCGTTGAATTCGTTGGATTTGTTGAACATTCCTTTTGAACCGGGACCATTCAGTTGGGACGATTACAACACCTCGAACTGGAATCAGCAGAACAGAAAATATCGTGCTTCACTTGGGTTGGCAATGCAATGGGGACACCGCGACAAAGGGGAATTACGTGTGCCGATCAAGGATATGAAAATTGAAGTGTTAAATTATTACGCTAGTTCTACTGTCGAACCGGTTCCGCCGTTGGAGTTGAGTATTCTCTGGAAAAAAGTCATACGGGCAACGACCGATTTCGGCGAAGTTAAAGAAACTCCGCGTAATTGGGAGCGGGTTCGGCTTGAAATCAAACCGCAGGAATATTTTGGTCGTATGGAAATTCGCGGAGCGCAAACCGAAATGGCGGGCGGTGAACGAGTTAATTACCGTACCGCTATTTCAATGACAGAAGTGGAAGCCTTCCGAAGTGCTTTACCGAATACAACAAATACGAATACGAATATAAATACGAATTTGAATACGGCTCAAAACGGGAACACCGGAAGTCACGGACAAATTGTTTTATACCGCAACGGAAAAAGTTATGCGGTTGAGGTTGACCGGCTTCTTCGTGAAACGGAGAATAATCGACGTTTCCGGTTGGACGGGTCGCCTTTTGAACTTGATAAAGTTCAATTCAATCCGCGGGGTCTGATGATTACGTTTACTCTTATTACTGCAGGCGGTGCAACGGATCGGCTGACCTTGTTTCCCGACAATCCCGAAATGAATATTCAGGCTCAACGTGCGGGAGTTTTCGGGTTCTATTGGATCAATCCTGAAAAATTAGCACAAAATCCTGATTACGCGGATCATCCTGTTCTGCAACGGCTTATTTTACCGCGTTTGGA
>JAISBG010000750.1 GCA_031266315.1 Planctomycetaceae bacterium
AGCCGAAACCGATCTTGATCTCGGACATTATGAACGTTTTACCAGCGGGCATCTTTCCAAAAACAGCAGTTGGACAACCGGAAAAATTTATCGGAATGTATTGCGGCGCGAACGGCAAGGAAAATATCTCGGTAAAACGGTTCAGGTAATTCCGCATATCACCAATGAAATTAAACGGGCAATACGGAGTTTGCGGAGCCGTCATGTCGATGTTGTTTTGACGGAAATTGGCGGAACGGTGGGCGATATTGAGAGTTTGCCGTTTTTGGAGGCGATTCGTCAATTCGCGTTGGATGTGGGACGCGAGAATTGCCTGTTCCTGCACTTGACGTTAGTTCCCTTTCTGAAATCGTCCGGCGAACTCAAAACAAAACCAACTCAACATTCGGTAAGCCGGCTGCGGCAAATCGGTATTCAGCCGGACATTTTGGTCTGCCGGACGGAACACTCCATCAGCAACGCCGAACATGATAAAATCGGTTTGTTTTGTAATTTGGAAAGCCGGAATGTTATTGAGGAAAAAGACGCTGAATTTTCAATTTATGAAGTTCCGATTACGCTTCAGCAACATGGTCTCGACCAGCGGGTGATTGAGTTTTTCTGGCGCAATCTGGAATATCGCAATCCGCCGGATTTAACCGCGTGGTTTAATATTTTGGATCGGCTCCGGCATCCGCAACATGAGGTAACAATTGCTGTGGTCGGCAAATACGCCAAACATAAAGACGCTTACAAATCAATTTATGAATCGCTCGACCACGCGGGAATTAAGAATTGTACCAAAGTGCGGGTTCGCGGTATTCCGAGTGATGAACTTGACCTGAGCCAACTGGAAGACGCGGACGGTATTTTGGTTCCCGGCGGATTTGGCGATCGCGGTGTTGAAGGAAAAATCGAAGCCGTGCAGTTTGCACGGGAGCAGGAAATTCCGTTTTTCGGAATTTGTCTCGGAATGCAATGTGCGGTGATTGAATTTTCGCGAAACGTGGTCGGGCTTCACGCGGCAAACTCAACCGAATTTGATCCGGCAACTCCGTTTCCGGTTATTACGCTCATGGACGCGCAGCGGAATGTTACGGACAAAGGCGGAACTATGCGGTTGGGAGCGCAGCCGACAATTTTAACACCAACGAGTCGGACGTTTCGGTATTACGGCAACTCTGACATTTCGGAACGGCACCGCCATCGTTTCGAGTTCAACAATACTTATCGCGAACAACTTCAAAATGCCGGATTGCTGATTGCCGGAACAAGTCCTGATAGTAAACTGGTTGAAGTGATTGAGTTGCCGAATCACCTTTGGTTTGTGGGTGTTCAATATCACCCCGAATTTAAATCACAACCCACCAAACCTCATCCGCTCTTCGACAATTTTATCGCCGCCGCTGTTCAACAGCACGGAAAACCAAACCGTTCCTAATCAAAAAATTATCTCTGCGTTCTCTGTGGTAAAAATTAAAGATGTATTTTTAGAAATGCCCAATAGTAAAATCATTGGTAATATTTCAATTTTCAAAATTTGACAAACACAGACAAATGAATAATCATACCAAAATACGTATTTCCGGTTTTGTGAACGAGTCTGTTGTCGATGGACCGGGGATTCGGTTTGTTATTTTTGTGCAAGGTTGTCAACACGATTGTCCTGATTGTCATAATCCGCAAACGCATGACCCGCAAGGCGGTGAAGAGATGGCGATTGAGGAAATTTTGGCAATGATTGATTCTAATCCGTTGCTGGACGGTGTAACATTTAGCGGCGGGGAACCGTTCCTTCAGGCAAAAGCATTAGCGGAACTCGCAACATGTTGCAAGAACAAAAATTTATCTATTGTTGTTTATACCGGTTTTTATTATGAAGAAATTCTTACCAATTCGGACAATCAGGATTGGCAAGAATTATTAAAACAAACCGACATTCTAATCGACGGTCCTTTTGAACGAGAAAAAAAGACAACAGAACTCGCCTTTTGCGGCTCTTCAAATCAAAGAGTTTTACACCTTCGGTCATTGGACGTAAACAATTAACCTCATGGCAGAGGTTTCTCTTCCCGATAGACAGCCTTTCCGACATCTAAAGTAAACGAGTTTTTTTCGCCTTTTTCGACATTGATTTCAAGCGGAGTTGTGTCGGCGTTCAAAAATGACGGAGCAACGAGATGGTATATTCGTTGCGGATTCTCTTTTAAACGACGTTGATAGGTTGCCATTTCTTCAGAGGAACCGTTAATCGGTTCAGTAAGGAGTTCGCCTTCGGTTTTTTGTTTCCATACCGTTACTTTATATTTTCCGGCAGGAATACCATTATAACGTCCGTGTGTCCGTAAATGAATTCGACCATTTTCATCGGCGGTTCCTCCGCTTGACCATGAATTACTTGATTCAAGCGGATATAACGAAACGGAACACGCCGGAAGTGGTTGTCCTTCCTGTATAATTTGAAGCGAACAGGGAATCAAATCCGGCATTCCATCTGGTCGGGATTCACCCAAACAGCCAATTAAAAGTAATAAAAATGAAATTGGAATTAATCGATACATGATATTTTTAATTGAAATTGAATTAATGTTATTGTAATGCTTTGTTTTCGCCGCCTTGCGGTGACCCCAATGCTCCCCAAACGCCAAATTCACTTTCACCGCTGGAATTACCATGAGCGGTATTCAGGTTTCCACAGTCAATTGTGTCAGAAATAAAAATGACGGAACCATCGAATTTCACTGTGAAAACTCCACCGGAATGGTAACTTTGCGCTGTAAAAAATCCCCATCCGTATTGTCCGTAATTATAGACACAACTTACCGAATTGGGCGGCAGAACCGTTGTAATACTGTTATTAGCGGTTCGCCCGTCAACAACAAGGATTGCCCGCCATGAATCGCTACCACTATTTAGCAAAGTGCGATCCGAAGAATAGGCATTATCCAAACATCTTTTGGGGAAAGCCCGCCCATCGTGAATTGTTGTACTTTGATAAATTCCACCTTTAACTTCGTTGCTGTTCGCGGTGCCTGTACTTGATCCTACACCTTCACCCGCAGCAATGGTATTGCTTGTTCCATCGACGCAATATTCGAAACCGCGCCATGCTTCCCGTGCAAAGACTCCGCGTGTCGAATTTCCGTGCGGAATACCTGTTTCCTGATCATCACGCCGTGCATTGTGCCATGTCGAGTCGCCGCGACATATTAAAATATTAAATTTAGAATTTCCCCATACCGGATCACCTGGCGAAGGTATTCTGACATAAGGATCTGAGGGACATTGAAGAGTTGGCAAACTTTGAACTCGATTAGCCGATACTACACCATTACCAAATGGTCTGGAATTATTGGAGGCAGTCTTTGCAGATTGGACAAAGTTGTCATACATGGCAACCGCTTCCATAAATGGGTAAAGAAAAATGGTTGTTCCGGTTTCCGGATTTCTTCCGACGATATCTCCTGCCCAATTAAAGTTGTAGAAGTTGCAATTTCCGCATGGAAATGATTTGTGTGCATCATAATAATTGTGCAGAGCCAAACCATACTGCTTGAAGTGATTGGAACACATCGAACGCCGCGCCGCTTCACGTGCCGCCTGCACCGCAGGTAACAGAAGAGCGATTAACACTCCGATAATCGCAATCACCACCAGAAGTTCGACCAATGTAAAGCCGAACCGTGAAGAACGGATTAAAGAAAAAATATTTGAAGAGTTGTGTTTGTTAAGAGAAAGCTCTTCGTTTAATTTTTCCTTTTCACCACATACTGCCCC
>JAISBG010000036.1 GCA_031266315.1 Planctomycetaceae bacterium
CCAACATTCTGGAGGTGTGAATGTTGTTTTGTTTGATGGTTCGGTTCGGTTTATTCCTGATACAATTAATTGTGTCTCAACGGGAATCACCACACCGAAACAAATTACAAGCGGTCCCAGTGAATTTGGTGTTTGGGGAGCAATGGGTTCAATCTCCGGTAGTGAATCTGTTGCGCCGTAAATTTAGTGAATAACGAATAGTTAATCACTCCTGTTACGCAAGGGGCAGTAGGATTGCAAGTTTTCCTTCGCCCCTTTAGGGGCATGCATAACAACCCACCGCAATGCGATGGGTTGTTACGCATTGCCCTTGCAGGGCGGAGGAAAACTTGCAATCCTACAATTCACTCTTGTCCCTTTCCGATCAGGTTGACAACTGATATAATAGGGACATTCGTGTTCGTTTATTAGGGTGTTTACAGTATTCATTTACAAAAATCAAAGGAAATTATCATGGATATTCACGATTTGATGGTGAATTTGCGGGAGTCGGGAGAAGGAAAAATCGTTTTGTTGGTTTCGGACGGTATTGGCGGTTTACCGTTGAAGCCGGGCGGACTCACCGAATTGGAAACCGCGAAAACTCCGAATCTTGACGCTTTGGCGAAAATCGGTGTTCAAGGACTTTCTATTCCAATTAAACAGGGAATTACGCCGGGCAGCGGTCCCGGACATTTGGGTTTGTTCGGATATGATCCGCTCAAATATATTATCGGTCGCGGTGCTTTGGAAGCCGCCGGAATCGGTTTCGCTATGACGGAAGACGATGTGGCAATTCGCGGCAATTTTTGTACTATTGACGCTGCCGGAAATATTTCAGACCGCCGTGCAGGTCGGATTCCCAGTGATGAAAGTGCTAAAGTTGTCGATAAACTCCGCGCTATCAAAATTGCCGGTGTTGAACTGTTTGTGGAACCGGTCAAGGAACATCGTTTTGTTCTTGTGATTCGTGGTGAAGGGTTGGGCGATTCGGTTGCCGATACCGACCCGCAACGCACCGGAGTACCGCCGCTTGATCCGGTTTGGCATAACGATAACAGTAAAAAAACCGCCGAAATCGCTAAAGAATTTTTCAATCAGGCAAAAAAAATTCTCGCCAATGAACCCAAAGCGAATTGTCTCACACTTCGCGGATTTGCCAAAAAACCGCACATGCCGAGTTATAAAGAAATTTACGGTCTCAAGGCGGCATGTATTGCTGTTTATCCGATGTACAAGGGTCTTGCCAGTTTTGCCGGAATGGAACTCGTCGGCAAACCGGCAACATTGACCGAAGAAATCGAGACATTGGAAAAATCTTGGAACGATTATGATTTCTTTTTTGTTCATTTCAAATACACGGACAGTCGCGGCGAAGACGGGAATTTTGACGAAAAAGTCAAAATGATTGAGGAACTGGACAAAGTGGTTCCGCGAATTTCCGCACTGAAACCGGCATGTCTGATTGTAACCGGCGACCACAGTACACCGGCAAAAATGTCCTCACACAGTTTCCATCCGGTTCCAACACTGATTGTTTCCGACTTAGCGCGGACAGACGCAACAGAACATTACGGTGAACGCGATGCGGTGTACGGCGGACTTGGACATTTTGAAGCAATGTACCTAATGCCGCTCGCAATGGCTCACGCCGGACGACTCGGAAAATTCGGAGCATAAAATACTTGTACTTGTTACACTCGAAAAAAAGTGGGCAACCTTTTGTAGGTGGGTGACCTTTCGCTGAAAGGTCGCGTCGGCGATAGCCGACAGTGAACCAGATTAACAACGGCAAACTGTATTGCCAACCGTCAACAGGGGCAAAGTTGGCTAACGCCGACGCGATGTTTTCGCAAAACATCGCCCACCTTATGAGTTTTTGATCGAAAATTCCGCTGAAATATTGCAAGAATTGAGCAAATAGAAAACAAATCGTTATTAAAAAAGGTCGGCTGGTTTTTCGGGCAGTCCTTGTATTTCTTTTTCCTGCCGTAAACGACCAACTAAATGTTGAGGAATCCGGCAGTGAACCAACACCATTTCCTCTCCGTAACGTTTAGAGAGAATTTCCCCGTCTCGCGCTAATAACGCCATAAGACGACCATTGGCTATCGGCATTTCGATTGTCAGGTCAAGAAATTCCTTGCTCAAAATGTTGCTCACCGCAACCGCCAGATTTTCAATACCTAACCCGCTTCCGGCACTAATCGAAACAGCATTAGGATACTTTGCCAAAAGAACTTCCAAACGATCCGGCTCCAACATATCAATCTTGTTCAAAACCAAAAGCGTGTCTTTTTCACGAATTCCAATATCAGTCAGAACCTGAAACGCCGCGTCAATCTGAATATTTACGTTACGACTCGATGCGTCAGCAACATGGAGAAGAAGATCCGCCTGATTCGCTTCCTCCAGTGTTGCGCGGAAACTGGCAATCAGATGATGCGGTAAATCACGGATAAATCCAACCGTATCACTCAATAAAACCGGTCCCCAACCCGGTAAATGCCAACGCCGCGTGCGAGTGTCTAATGTCGCAAAAAGTTGATCCTTAACATAGACGTCCGAATCTGTTAATCGATTTAAAAGTGTACTCTTACCGGCATTTGTGTAACCAACCAGCGAAACCGTTCGAGATGTTTTTCGCGCAGCAACTTCACGATGACGACGTTGCTGAATCGTGTTCAATTCGGATTTAAGATCAAGAATTCGTTTTTGCGCCAAACGGCGATCCACCTCCAACTGCTTTTCACCCGGACCACGCAACCCTACGCCTCCAACTCCCTGACGCTCAAGATGTGTCCACATCCTTTTGAGTCGCGGTAACGAATATTCCAGTTGCGCTAATTCCACTGCCAAACGCGACTCGTTGGTTCGCGCTCGGCTGGCAAAAATATCAAGAATTAACTCCGTGCGGTCAATGACTTTAACTTTCAACTCTTCTTCAAGATTTTTCGTCTGGCTTGGAGCCAAATCGTTGTCGAAAATAACAATATCCGCATCAACCGTGTTGACCAATTCTTTTAATTCATTCAGTTTACCGCTTCCGATATAAGTTGCTGCTTCCGGTTTTCGACGCCGTTGCGTGATGCGTCCGACTTCACAAACCCGTGCCGCCTCCGCTAAACCGGACAATTCGTCAAGCGGCGTGCCAACCAGCGAACCCAACTCGCCGCGACCCTCCAAATAAACACCAACAAGAACCGCCGACTCTCTCGCAACACTTCCAATTCGCGTCAACCGGTCTGTGTGAGTCGAAGCGTCAAAACGTTCCTTTGTTGAATTGGAATCACCGTCAATCGGCAAAAAAACAGATGACATCTCTAAGCAATTATATTAATTAATTATATTAATTAATCGTATCAATTAATCGTATCAATTACAGGGTCGCAAAAATTCATGAATCGTCGGCAAACAATCCTGAAGAAAAGTCTTGACATTGTCCTCTTCACTATTCGATAATGATTGAATCTGAATTTTATAAGCGTAACGGTAAAATTGAAACGCCGATCTCGGATTCTCCGTAGCAATCCAGGAATTACCAAGACTAATACTGTAATAAAAAGATATCTTGTCGCGTTTCAAACCGCGATTAACAAAATCAACTTTCCAAAAAGTATCGTCCGATTCATCAGGCTTATCCTGTAATGTTACCGGAATTGTAACAGAAGTACGGTTTTTTTCTTTTTCGTAATCTTTTCCGCCAAAACAAATTTCAGGCGTATGCACCACAATACGACCCGTTGGTCCCACCATTAAAACTAAGTGAACCACCGCCTGCGTTTTAGTGTTACGGTAAGAACGGGCAAGATAACCATTCTGAATCTGAAGCATTGTAACTTGTTCATTATCCATTTGCTGGTCGTCGCCCACAACCACCCAATCGCTCATTTCTTTAGGAAGGTCTTTCAAAACCTTTTGCGCTTCCGCTAATCCCTTAAACAACGCCCAACGTCCCGTTTGCATACCGGAATAAACCGTCATACAAAACGTTACAACAATGACAACGACAACGCCAATAATCAATTGTGAAGATTTTAACATAACTTTCTTGTGGTTTGAAATTAAGGATTGGGAATTTGTGGTTTGGAATTTATGATTTGCGGAAGAGCAAAAACACACAGTTAATCATACGCGGCACAAACCGCATTATTACGTTACGGATTCGGTGCGGAGTTCACATCTGGAGGATACTTCATGCGGAGATCATCGAACATATTTTTGTTTTCATTAGTAAGTTTCCCCGGGACTGATTCCAAAAGCGGTCTGCTTTTATCAAACCAATTCCGTGCGGCTGTTTCACGACCCGACATGTCCAACGCCTTAGCAAGATGTAAACAATAAATCGGATGTTGGCAGGAAAGTTCGACTGCACGCTCCAAAATCGGAACAGCCTCACTCGACCGCCCGTCATTCATCAAAATCATTCCTTTCGTGTCCAACAACGTAACATTATCGCGACGGCTTTCCAACGCCGCATCAATCACTTTTAAGCCTTCCGCATGATTTCCTTCAACCGTTGAAAGCAACATTGCCAAATTATTTTGGAAGACCATATTTTCAGGTTCTTTGGTCAATCCCAAACGGTAAAGCGGAATTGCACGTTCCGGTTTTCCACGCACAATCCAATAGTCCGCCAAAGGAACCAACACTTCAGGATTCTGAGCCGGTTCAATTTTTTTGTCAATGTCTTCCCGATGAACATCAAACATCAATTCAATCTTGCCAACCAAAGGTCCCAACAAACGAACACCGCCAACATCTGTTAAAGTGGGCCACTCAATATGAACTCCGCCTTTAATTGGTGTGATAATTGGGGCATCGCCAACGTTTGCGTTTGGCACGTTGGTTTCGCCAATCGGTGTTGCGGCGGATTCCGGTTGCGGCGGCGCAACATTTTCCTCCTGAGCCAAAACAATTGTTGACCCCAAAATGGTCAACGAAAACAAAATAAAACCCCAAAATAATTGTTTGCAAAAATAATTATTTTTCATGGCGAATGTTTTCCTCCAATAAAAATTGTGATTAAACTAAAATTTTTATGTAACAATTCAACGGTTTTTCTAAAGACAAAACCGAAATACAGGTCAATAATACAAATTTACTGATTCTACCGGATTCGGTGTTTCCCACCGGAATCGTAAAATTAAAGGTCAGCAATCATAAGGTGGGCAACCTTTTGCTAAAAGGTTGCGTCGGCGTTAGCCGACTTGCCCCTGTTAACGGCGGTAATTTGATTCCAAAACGGAA
>JAISBG010000139.1 GCA_031266315.1 Planctomycetaceae bacterium
TTTACGCGTGTTGCCGAAAGACAAAACGGTTGACTGAAAACCCGCTAGAAACGCCGAAACGCAACACGTGCCAACCTAGACGGCGAAAACGGGAACGCTTGGCTAGGCGGTTCGGCAAGAAACAACGGCCAAGTTTTCGGCAGGACTTTTCGACACGATAAACTCTTGAGCCAAGAGGACTTGTTCACGACCCCACCCCACCCCGTTCACCGGAACCGGTTCGCATTCTGACTCTTTCCCGCAAAACGGAGCAGTTTTGAAATAAGTTGTTAACAATAGTTTTTACAAGCAAATATACACAAAAAAAAGGAAAAACGCTTAAAGTGTTTTACATAACCCTAAATATAGCAAAAGGTTACAAAACAAGCGGTTTTCCAAATCGCCCACAAAAATCACTAAAACAATAAAAAAACCGCTTTTGAGCCAAGGGGGCGCTCACCTACGAAAGGTTACCCACCTGATGATTATCTACCTTTAATGAAAATTCCGCTGAAATATTACCAATTATTTTACTATTCCGGTAGAATTGTTATTTTGTGTATCGCCTGTACAATGATTCTCGATTAAGGTAAACTATCGGCAAGTAATTATGAAAAACAACATTACTGTCCGTTCTTGTTCTTTCCCCGACTAAAAATTTTTTTCTCTCCCTGAAAAACTACTTAATCGCCTAAACTAAACAAAAACTTCACACCAGTTCGTGAACACAAGGTCAAGCAATGTTTTCTCAACCGTTCAAGTTTCGGGAATTTCTTAATTCGCCATTACGTTTTCTATTGATTGGGAGCAGTGTATTCCTTTTTGTGTTTTACGTTTGGTCGTCAACGGAAGCGCGAAAAACCGCTTATAATCGGGTGGTTGATTGGTTGCCGAAAGGGTCGGCGGAACTTGAAACATTTTATGACCGATATTATCAGCATTTTTCGGAAGGCGAACTCTTAATGGTTTCGTGGTCTGGGTGTGATGTGGACGATGAACGCCTGGATTCGGTGGCGGAGCAATTGATTGCTCCTTTGGAAGACAAAAATCCCGCTTATTTTGAACGGGTTTTGACCACACGTTCTCTTTTTCAGGAATTATCGAGCGGACAGTTGGAATCGGAACTCCAACCAAAGGAAATCCAATCACGTCTTACCGGTTGGTTGATTGGACACAATGGAAAAGATGCTTGTTTGGTGGCGTTGATTTCTCCAACAGGTGCCAATAATCGGGCAACCGCTATTGAAACTGTTTTTGTAACCGTTGAAAAAATAACCGGTTTACCGCGTTCCGAGATTTATGTGGCGGGTCCGAGTATTGATAGTGTTGCGATTGACAAGATTTCGGAAAAAGCCCAAAAAACATTGTTACCGTTTTTTCTGTTGTTCTGTTTGATTTTACTTTTTTGTTGTTTACGAAATTTTGCGGCGGCATTGATTGTTTTTATTGTAGCGCAGATGAATGAAGAACTTAGCGGAACGCTTCTTTATTGGTGCGGGGCGCATGTTGATTCGATTTCCATGCTGATTTCTTCACTCATTTACGTTCTGACTATTTCGGGCGGAGTGCATCTCATCAACTATTATCGGGAAACCCTGCAAGAAGTTCCTTTGGGTGAAGAAAAAAATGTCCCTTGGCTGACAGTGAAAAAGGCGGCGTTACCGTGTACTCTTGCGGTTGTAACAACAATTCTGGGAATGGGGTCGCTTACGGTAAGCAAAATGGTTCCGATTCGCACCTTTGGTATTTACGCATCTATTGCCCTTGCTTTAGGAACTCTTTGGTTGTTCCTCTTTGTAACAAGTATTCTCCAACAATACCCGATTCGCCGTTGGTACCGAACCGGCAATTCGGAAAACAATATTTCAAAAATTTCCAAAATTTCCAAAAATTCCAAAACGTCACGAAAACGTCGTTGGGAACAGTTGGGGTTATTCATTTTCCGGTTTCGAACCGCGATTACAATAATTGCGTTTCTTCTCATGTTTGGTCTTGCGTTTGGCGTAAAAAATTTGCGAACAACCGTAACATTTCATGGTTTGCTTCCTGATTCGGCAAAAGTCATTCAGGATTACGATGAACTTGAGAAAAAAATCGGCGGTTTGATTCCGATAGAAGTTGTTGTGCATATTCCCGACGCGGACAATGATTCCGTAACATTGCTTGACCAATTGTATTTATTGGAAGCGTTGCGGGAAACACTGAGTGAATCGGAAACAGTGGACGTGGTGGTTTCGGTATTGAATTTTCTTCCTGATCTTCCTTCACGAACAGGGCGTCGAATGGTTGAATCCGCGAGACGTGCCGCGATGACCGGAATATTGAACCGGCATCAAGACCGGTTACATGAAATCCGTTTTTTTGATCGGACAAACCAACACAACGATAATTTACCCGGCACTTATTGGCGGTTGAGTCTTCGTGTTTCTTCTCAAGCGGAAATAAATTATGCTGTTCTGATTTCTGAAATTCGCAATCGGTTGGAGTTAGTTCGGGCGAAAGAAATTTTTTCAAAAATTGCCGGAATACAATTCGATATTACCGGAGGAATCCCTTTGGTTCACCGTGCTCAGGAACAACTTCTCCATGATTTAATTGACAGTTTTGTTACCGCATTTGGACTTATTGCGTTGACCATGATTGTAATGCTTCGAAGTATTATAAAAGGATTGCTGGCAATGGTTCCGAATATTTTTCCGTGCGTTATTGTATTTGGAATGTTGGGATTGCTGGATATTCCGATTGACATGGGATCAATGATGACGGCAAGTGTTGCGATGGGAATTTCTGTTGACGGAACCTTGCACTTCCTAACATGGTTCAACATCGGCTTAAAACAAGGATTGAAACGCCGCCAATCCATCTTTTTTGCCTATCAACGCTGCGCAACCGCATTGTTACAAACGACAATTATTTGTGGTTTCGGAATGCTTATATTTGGTTTAAGTGATTTTGTACCGGTTGCACGTTTTGCGGTTTTATTGTGCTTACTCCTGATAGTGTCCTTAATTGGAGACATTATTGTTCTTCCGGCGATCTTGTTCGGCACACTCGGTCGATTCTTCGATTTGAAAATTCGTAATAAATAAAGTTCGTTGTTCCGCGTAATTTTCGTTAAAAGTTGGTAAAAGCAGACAATCATAAGGTGGGCAACCTTTTTGTAGGTGGG
>JAISBG010000161.1 GCA_031266315.1 Planctomycetaceae bacterium
TCAAAACAAAAACACATTGCTTGCTGATAATGCACGGAAATTTATTCATTTTGAAACGTTTTTTGACTTGGCAGCGACCGCTGAAAAATTTAATGTACCGGAATCTTTTTTAGAATTACAAAAACGTGATTTTTTTGTTAATCTTTACGCGGCTTGCGATGAAGCATTTTGTTTTTATTACAACGACAATTATCAACTTTTAGAAAATTTAGGAGCAAAATTACATTTTTTCTCTCCGTTGCGTGACCGTGAAATACCGGAAAACGCTGATGGTCTTATTTTCTGGGGCGGTTATCCTGAACTTCATGCGGCTGATTTGGAAAAAAACACCGCACTCAAAGAGAATATTCGTTATCATTATAAACGCGGAATACCGGTCTATGCGGAATGTGGAGGTTTTATGTATTTACAGGAAAGCCTGACCGATGTTCGCGGAATACGATATTCCATGCTCGGAATTATTCGCGGACATGCCGAAATGACCAATCGGCTTCAGAATTTTGGTTACGTTACGTTGTCCGCAAACCATGATAATATGCTTTGCCGTCAGGGAGAAACCATCACTGCTCATTCATTTCATTATTCCAAAAGCAGTTATGAAGGCAAGGATTTTACCGCAACAAAAATGAGTAGCAGCAATTCCTATTCTTGTATTGTTGCAACACAAAAAATTTTTGCCGGTTATCCGCATATTCACTTTCTCGGCAACCCGAAGTTTGCCGAAGGTTTGATCAAAACATGTTTCCATTACAGAAATGAATTACAACAAAAATAATTATAACAAAAATTTTATAACGAATCCTGTTGAGATAGAAAAAAAGAGTTTCGAAATCATTGCCGGATTACTGAATGACAAACAACCGCTTGGTAAAAACGCACCGATAATTCAACGTGTGATTCACACAACGGCAGATTTTGATTATCTCGAAAACCTTGTTTTTTCGGAAAACGTTCTGGAAAAAACGATGAATATTTTGAAACAGGGCGTTAATATTGTTACTGATACACAGATGGTCAAAGCCGGTATCAACAAGAGATGTCTTGAACAATTTAAAAGTTCGGTTCATTGTTTTATTGATTACGATGAAGTTGCTGAACAGGCAAAGATAAACGAAATAACACGTTCAGCGGCGGCAATAGAATTTGCAGTACAAAATGTTGCGAATCCGATCCTGTTTGCTATCGGCAATGCGCCGACTGCGCTCATAAAATTGTACGAAATGATTATGCAGGGACATTGTAAACCGTGCCTTATCATTGGTGTTCCTGTCGGATTTGTCAATGTTGCGGAGTCAAAAGAATTGATTATGGAACTGGACATCCCGTTTATTGTTTCACGGGGAAGGAAAGGTGGAAGCAATGTCGCGGCTGCTATCATGAATGCAATATTATACGAAACAATAAAATTCGGAGAAATTACGGAATGATAAAAAATAGTTACAAATTTTTTAGAAATACGGATTGTATGTATTTCCCTTGTCACCATAATGTTGACGCGGAAACGTTCAATTGTCTGTTTTGTTATTGTCCTCTTTATTTTTTGGGTGACCAATGCGGCGGACATTTTGAATACGTCGGCAAGACAAAGCAAATCAAAAACTGTACGAAATGTTCTATTCCGCACGAATTAAAAGGTTATGATACAATTATTACCAGATTAAAGGAGTTAGTTCATCAGGATTCAATAATTCCGAATAATCATTCTGAACAATAATTCGGATAAAAATGAAACAGAAAGAAAAATTACATCCGATTATGTTTGCCGGAACAGGAAGTGATGTCGGTAAAAGTGTGATTACTTCGGCTTTTTGCCGCATTTTTTTACAAGATGGTTATCATCCTGCTCCCTTCAAGGCACAGAACATGTCTTTAAATTCGTACGCGACACCCGACGGTTTGGAAATAGGACGGGCGCAAGCGGTGCAGGCGGAATCAGCGGGAATTTCTTGCCATACGGATATGAATCCGGTGTTACTAAAACCAACCGGCGATAAAACTTGTCAGGTTATTCTGAACGGTAAACCGGCAGGAAATCAAAATGCCTACGAATATTTCAGGAAAGAAGGTCGCGGCGTGTTACGTAAAGAAGTCTGTAACGCTTTCGACCGTTTGCGGCAACATTATAATCCTATTGTTATGGAAGGAGCCGGAAGTATTGCCGAAATTAATTTGCGTGACGTTGATTTGGTCAATATGCCGATGGCTCTTCACGCCGGAGCCAATGTTATTTTAGTAGCGGATATTGATCGCGGAGGAGTTTTTGCATCGGTGTACGGATCAATTTTGTTACTTCCCGAAGAAGAACGCAAATATGTGCGTGGAATTATTATCAATAAATTCAGAGGAGATATTCGCCTGTTTGAATCGGGAACAAAAATGTTGGAAGAGTTATGCCGTATTCCGGTACTTGGAGTTATTCCTTATTATCATGATATTTATATTGACGAAGAAGATTCCGTTACATTACAAACAAAGAATCTGAAATCCGATTCCGGTAAAGTGAATATTGCCGTTATTTTGTTACGGCATCTTTCCAATTTCACTGATTTCAATGTTCTGGAACGCGACCCGCGCGTTCATCTTTACTACACGAACAACACAAAGGAAATTGAAAAAGCGGATATTGTACTGATTCCCGGCAGTAAAAGTGTTCTTTCCGATCTTTGTGAATTGAGGCAAAACGGAGTTGCTCAAAGTATTATTCAGGCGTTTCATTCCGGCGCAACAGTAATAGGTATTTGCGGCGGTTATCAGATAATGGGGTTGGAAGTTCACGACTCTGACCAAGTCGAAGGAAATATTGTACATTTACCGGCGTTGGGATTATTACCGGTCAGTACAGAAATCA
>JAISBG010000447.1 GCA_031266315.1 Planctomycetaceae bacterium
CTCCGCCGGTCATATACAGTTCGGCGTTATCTCCAAGCCGGAATGTTCCCCTGTCAATGTTGAACAACACACCGCTTGCATAAGAAAGGTTCGAAATACCGTAAAGATTCCAAGCCCCTTCACCGCTCTTGGTAAAACGGAGATTCCCGCCGTAAACCGCCATCGGATCACGCATATTGAAGTTATTATTGTTTCCTTCAACATCAACAGCAACATTGACTATTCCTGTTGCACTCGATGTAAACGTAATTGAATTAGCGTTCCCTGTATAGTTTATTGAGTCGTAATTCTGTTTATTGCCGGCAAATTCAACACTTGTTCCCTGAAAGGCTCCCAACTCAAGAGCATAACTACCGCTGTCATTGATTTCAAAATAGATTGCTCCGCCTAAACCGGCTGCATTGTTTGAAGTAAAATTTGTTCCTTTGAGATATAAATTCGAGTTTGCCGCGTAAATAGCACCACCGTAATAATTGTAACCATAACCGGAACCGTAATCGACGGTATTATTTGTAAATGTAGCGTTTTCCAGTGTTGCTGTTGAGTTGTAAAGGGAAAGGGCTCCGCCGTAACGATTTGCCGAATTACCGTCGAACACGGTTCTGTTACCGTTCAGAATATTATTTTGATATAAATAAATCGCTCCGCCGCTATTGGCTTTATTCCCGATGAATCTTGCCCCGTCAACATTGATAACACTGTTGACTCCATAATAGTCGTAATACCCGTAAGACGTAATCGCTCCGCCGTAACTATTATTGTAAATACCGAGACACGAGGAAAATAATACGTTTTGAGCATTCAATTGACCTGACTGAAGGTAAATAGCTCCATAATAACCGGTACTACTGCCTTCGTCTTCTTTTTTTGAAACGATAATATCGCTTGAGATTGTCAATTGTGCATTATTCCAAACATTGAACAATGGGGCGTTGGTTGCAGTCATTGTTCGTAATACTCCCAAAGTATCCGATTGAACAGTTACCGTTGTCCTATTAATATCCTCATAATAATAATCGTCGTAATAATAGTAGTATCCTCCTATTCCGAAGGTTTGATTTTTCAAGGTGGAATCATCGTTGTGCAAAACAATTTCGGATTGGTTGTCCGCTCCGTAATAGACATAATATCCATCGTCGTCCGAGATATAATATCCGCCGTTACCTCCAAGAGTGGGAACAACCTGATAGAGTCCTAATTGATTTGTTGGGGCGTCGTCCGGGCGGGACAGATAGCGGTAATATTTTTCTATTGTTGAACTATTGGGGAGGTTGTCTGTATTCCAGATGTGATAGGTAACCGATGTTTGCGCGGAGACGGCGGCGCAAAAAATCGCGGCGGAAATAAAAATCGTTGCCAACAAAAGAACAAAATTGCGGGACATGGGAGACTTCCTTGTCAACTTGGAACATTGGGCGATATTCATTATTCAATTTATTTCCTATTTTACGAATCCGCCTGAACAATGCACTCACGCCAACCGAAACGATTGTATCATCGTCCCTATCGACAAAGCGAGACCTGAATGTTTAACGAATATTCCTGATTGTTTGGCAACATCCTTATAATATTCACGAATTGATGTGAAGTTTTTTTGTTTAATGGTTTAATTTCGGATTTGTTTTAATTTAGGAAAGGTGGGCTATTTATCAAAAAGATTCGCTGAACGGTTGCGTCGGCATACTCGCCGACAGTGAATTAGATTAACAATAGCAAATTGTGTTGCCGACCATTTGGGAATCTGATTGCTAGCCGGAAACAGGGTACAAGTCGGCTATCGCCGACGCGACCTTTCAGCGAAAGGTCGCCCACCCATTTTCGTCGACAGTGAATTAGATTAACGACGGCAAATGGTGTTGCTTTCCGTTTAGAGGTGGGCAACCGTTCGCTGAACGGTTGCGTCGGCGTACCCGCTGACAGTGAATTAGATGAACAATAGCAAATTGTGTTGCCAATGGTTTTGGAGGTAGGCGACCTTTTGCTAAAAGGTCGCGTCGGCATACTCGCCGACAGTGAACCAGATTAACGACGGCAATTAGTGTTTTTGGAATCCAATTGCCAGACGAAATCAGGGACAAGTCGGCTAACGCCGACGCAACCTTTTAGCAAAAGGTTGCCCACCTCTATTAACAGCTCATGTTATGCAGGGGCTAAATATCAGTTTTTCCTCCGCCCTGCAAGGGCAATGCGTAACAGGAGTGAATAATTACATTTATTTGACAAATCCGTTTTGTTAATCTATACTAGGTCGTATTAGTTGTTTTACCAAATTGTTTCATCAAAAAACAATTGATAACCGTTCACCCTTTTTACCAATTTTTATTATTATGGACAATGCTTATTACACAGTGATTACTATTGGTGCCGTACTGTTGGCGGTAACATTTCTTTCCGTTGTTGTTTTGATTGTCAAGCGTTTCCGGCGTTGTCCGAGCAACCGGATTCTTGTGGTTTACGGCAAGAGCGTTAAAGGTCAATCGTCTCTTTGTATTCACGGAGGCGCACGATTTATTTTGCCGGTGATTCAGGATTATGCTTATTTGAGTCTGGAACCGATGCAAATTGAAATTCCGTTGCGCGGGGCGTTGTCGATGGAAAATATCCGTGTCAATGTTCCGAGTGTGTTCACGGTTGCCATTGGGACAACATCGGAACAAATGCAAAATGCGGCAGTTCGGCTTCTTGGTTTGACGAAAGTCCAGATTTCAAAACAAGCCGAAGACATCATTTTTGGGCAACTCCGCCAAGTAATCGCGTCCATGCACATCGAAGAGATTAACCGTGACCGCGAAACTTTTCTGGCAAATATTACCACATCACTCGACCCGGAATTACGAAAAATCGGTTTGGTGTTGATCAATGTTAATATTACGGATATTACCGATGAAAGCGGTTATATTGAAGCGATTGGACGTAAAGCGGCGTCGGAAGCGATTCAAAAAGCACGCGGTGATGTTGCCGACAACGAAAAGATGGGCGAAATTCGTGTTGCCGAAGCGGAGCAGGCAAAAGCGGTTAATGTTGCCAACGCGGTGAAAATCCAGATGATTGGAACTCGTGAAGCAGAACGGGATAAGGAAGTCAAATTAGCAGAGTTGACGCGGGATCAGGCAATCAAGGTTGCCGATTTGAAAAAAGAGCAAACCGTCGGCGAACAGACGGCGGCGTTTCTTTGTGAGGCGCAAGTCAAGCAATCTGAACGGGATATGCGTATTCAGACTGCGGAAGCGAACGCGGTCGCGGTGGAAGGAGAAAATCGGGCAAAAGCAACAGTTGCCGTTTCGCAAGCCGAATTGAATGTACGTCAGGCTGATGCGAACGCAACCGCAATTGAAGGGGAAAATAAAGCGAAAGCAATTATTGCGGCATCGCAGGCGGAATTGCAAGTCAAGCAGGCAGAAGCGTTTAAGACGGGCGAAACGAAAAAACGCGAGTCGGAAGCCGCTGTTCTGGAAGCCCAGTATATTGCCCAAACCAAAGCGGCTCAGGCGGAAGCCTTGTTGATGGAAGCGAAACAACGTGCGGAATTTGAAGCCCCCGCCAAAGCCCAAAAAGCACGGACAATTGTTGAAGCGGAAGCCCTTGCGGAACAGCGGCGTATTGAAGCGGAAGGCGAAGCAAAAGCGATTTTCGCCAAACTCGAAGCCGAAGCCCGCGGTAATTTTGAGATTTTAGCCAAAAAAGGCGAAGGGCTTCAACGAATTATTGACGCATGTGGCGGAGCGGAAAAAGCGTTCCAACTTCTTATGCTGGAACATTTTGACAATCTTGTTGAAGCATCGTCGCAAGCGATTTCAAACATTAAGTTTGACAAAATTATTGTTTGGGACGGTGGGGCAAAGGATGGCGGACAATCGGCAACGGCTGGTTTTTTGCAGAACATGGCAAGGACATTACCGCCGATGTTGCAGGTGATGAAAGAAGTGGGCGGCATTGAATTTCCTGAGACATTGGCTAAAATTGCCGGAGTCAACGAACCGGAAAAATCAACACCACAACCGAAGCCTTCAGAATCAACAGCCGCACAGTAAACACGGTAACAGTAAACAACCCGTTGCGTAGTGCTTGCGTATCGCCGAAAGTAACCTAAAAGCGTTTTTTCGGCGAAAGGTTGTTTGTTTTATATATTTCGTTAGTGTTATATTTGGTATTTTTCAAAAGATCAAAATTAAGTTTTCGTAACATCATTTTTAACCTAATTTTTCTGACGAAACAACCTCAGTAGCCAAAACGACAAAAAACATCCTAACCTCATTACCTCATTACAAACAAATTATCAATGAGGTAATGAGGTTGGTTTGAGGGAATCCATTAGGCTACTGAGGTTGTTTCGTCAAAGAAATTAGGTTGAAAATGAGGTTACCGCTAGATTGTTTTTCGTAATAGGAACAATCCGGTGAATCCTTAAAAAATACCAATTTTATGACTCACGCAGTATAGTTACTTATTTATTTATTGTTATGTTCCCCAATTTTGAAACAACCAGAAATTATGAATACATTAAGAGCGAAACACACCCATCTCAAAGAGTATTTGAGTCAATTTGATCGTCTTGCGATAGCGTTTTCCGGCGGAGTGGATTCAACATTTTTGCTTTGGTCGGCACTGGCGGTTCTGGGCAACCGGATTATCGCGGTAACCGCTAAATCATGCAGTTTTCCGAAACGGGAATTGGATGAAGCCTCCGATTTTGTTCAGAAAAACGGAATTGAACATATTATTGTTGATTCGGAAGAATTGGACATTGAAGGTTTTTCCAAAAATCCGGTCAACCGGTGTTATCTTTGCAAAACGGAACTTTTCACAAAAATTCGTAACATTGCGGATTCTTATGAGATTCGTCATATTGCGGAAGGTTCCAATGCCGATGACGAAGGAGATTACCGACCGGGACTTCAAGCGGTTTCGGAACTTGGTATTCTGAGTCCGCTTCGTCATGCGAAGTTGACCAAAAACGATATTCGGCAACTTTCCGCTGAACAAGGTTTACCGACATGGAACAAACAAAGTTTTGCGTGTCTTTCGTCGCGTTTTCCTTACGGCGAAAATATTACAAAAGAACGCTTGACAATGATTGATCAGGCGGAACAATTTTTGCTTGATTCCGGTTTCCGGCAGGTTCGTGTTCGTTTTCACGGCAACTTAGCCCGAATTGAAACAGACGACGACGGCTTTCAAAAATTATTAGAAAAAAAATTACGGGAAACTATTCACAAACAATTTAAGAAAATCGGTTTCGTTTATGTTTCCATTGATATTCTTGGTTATCGTACAGGCAGTATGAATGAACCGTTAAAAATTATCAACCAATAAAAACGGACTCATCATCAGGCTTGTGATATTCTTGGAACAAATGCCGTGCAACTGCTTATACTCTGTTAGTGTTATTTTTGGTATTTTTCAAAG
>JAISBG010000808.1 GCA_031266315.1 Planctomycetaceae bacterium
TCATTCAGGAGGAGTTAATTTTTTGTTCCTAGATGGAAGTGTCCATTTTCTAACAGAAACAATCAATACGCAAACTTATATGTACATCGCAACAATCAATGGAGGAGAAAGTGTTTCTCCCTTTTAACTCTTTTAGTTCATAGTTTCTCCTAATTTCGTATCAAGGAATTATTTTATGAAGTTACGTTATTTAGTTGTTTTATCATTTTTTGTTCCGCTTTTCATGTTTTCGGGATGTTTCGGCAATTTACCGAAAACATCTAAAGTGAATGGGCATGTAACTTACGAAGGAAATCCTCTGCCTAATGTAATGGTTTCCTATGTTAGTACGGTAGGAACCCCTACGGCAATCGGCTCAACTAATGTAAATGGCGAATTTGTTTTAACGACATTTAATCTTCGCGACGGAGCAATACCGGGGGAATATAAGGTTTCCATTGCTCCAATGAAACCGGCTCCCACACTTGAAACGGCAAGTGCCGCTGAAATTGCCGCCTACAAACCGCCGTTTCCCAAACATTATTTTGATGCGGATACTTCAGGGTTCACTGTACAAGTCGAACAAAAAGTGGAAAATAATCATCAATTCAATCTTCAAAAATGAAAAATAAAGTATTTTTCTAAAACAAGTCAGAAATGCTTACAGTTTGCTCTCTGTCTTGTTTTCAACTTTCACCCTAATTTGTAAAAAATTTACTATGAAAAACAAATTAATTGTTACTTTACTGTGCTTCGTTTCATTTCAAGTCAGTCTTTATGCTCAACAGAATCCCGACATCAATGTTTGGGTGAAGGAATACGAAGGGGGCATCAAAGGTGTTACGGAATCACGGCAGAAGCAGAAACCAAACTTTCAAACCGATCTCCAATTTTCGAAACCGGATTATGTTGTTTTCGTGCCGGAAGTCGAACCGGAAAAAATCGGCGATATGTACAACGATCATTTTCAGGTTTTCGATAAACCGAACGGAAAACTTTTTGCCATTTGGTGTCAGGCGTCTATCGAAGGCGCACCTGATCAACATGTTGCTTTTTCCCGAAGTAACGATAAAGGTAAAACATGGGAAAAACCGCGTGTTTTAGCCGGAAACAAAACAGTTACGGAAGGAATTACGACCAAAGGGGCTATTGCCAGTTGGGCGTTTCCGATGGTCAGCAAGTCGGGACGAATTTATGTACTGTATAATCAATTCGTTCCCGGTAAAGTTTCCACAAACCGGCAACATACGGGAATTATGAGGGGAATTTACAGCGATGATGACGGCGAAACATGGACGGCACCGGAAGAAATCACAATGCCGCGCACTTCAAATGACGGTACAGATACAACAATTCCGCCGGAATGGGTGGTTTGGCAAAAACCAACCCGTGTCGGCAAAAACGGTAATTATCTGGTTGGCGTAAGCCGTTATGTTCACCCGAATTTTCACTCGAAATATCGTACCGTTACGGAATTTATTCATTTCGACAATCTTGATCAAGACCCGCTGATCAAAAATCTCGTTGTTCGTTGGGTGATGACCAACGATAAAGTGTTACATTCCGGTGTTCATTGCGAAGAACCGGCAATTGTTAAACTTCCCGATGGTCGGCTTTTTGTTGTTATGCGAAGCGGAACCGGCAGTCCCTTGTGGTCGGTCAGCAGTGATGACGGCGAAACGTGGACAACTCCGAAACCGCTCCTGATGAAAGACAACGGTGATCCGATTCCACATCCCATGTCGCCGTGTCCGATTTACGATTGGAAAGGCAACGAAGCCGCAAGCGGTTTCTATTTTCTAATGGCACATAACCGGTACGATAAATGGAACCCGAATCCTTGGCAAAACCGAGGTCCCTTGTATCTTTTCGCCGGTCGTTACCAAAAAGACGCCGAACAACCGGTTTGGTTTGACGGTCCCAAAAAATTTATTGAACGAAAAAGCGGTAATTCGTTTTATACCAGCACAACACAATTGGACGGCAAAACGGTGTTATGGTATAACGATCAAAAATTTTATCTGCTGGGACGTGTGATCGGCGAAAACTTTTTCGATGGTCAACCGGATACGGAGTTGTACAAACCTGATACGGAAAAAATTGATTTATCCTCTTATTCTGTACAAAATCATGCAGACGGTAAACCGATTCGGTTGGGAACATCGCCGAATTTGGAACTTAAAAACGGAGTCGAACAGGGAATTTTCAAACAAGGTGAAAAGATTTTTAAGAACAGAAACTACACAGTGATTCAATGTCCGAAAGAACTCAACGGTAAAAAATTTGTTCGGAGTAATATTGAATCAGTGGAGGTAGTTTGTCAGGAAGACGGAATAATTTACGTTCTTACTCCGCTCAAAAACCGTAACAAAGATAGTGTTGCGGAAAAACTCGTGGAACTTGGATTCGAAAAAGTCGCCCAACCAGAAACGTTACTTTTTGCACAGGTTCCCAACGCAATTGTTACATTGTACCAAAAAGAAGTTAAAGCCGGCGAAACAATCAAATTGGGAATGTGGAGTCTTCTGATTTATTAGAAGTAACTTCTAAAAACCTATTTTTGACAGGATTTACAAAATTTACAGGATAAAAATCAAATAAAATCCAGTTTATTATGTATATCCTGTCAAAAAATAATCTTTGCTAAAAGTTTTTAGAAGTTATTTGGACTCAAGAGAATTTTTAAAAGGGCTTACCGTTTTGGAGTCAATGACGACTCAACCGGCGCGACCGTCCAGCGGACTTTTTGATGAATAGCCGACCTCTTTTCGTGAATTTTTGTGTTTAAAATGAGTTTGTTAATGCTGGGACACCTAATACGGTAGAATCAGAAAATTTCCGTGTTCCATCTTTTCCAAGAATAGTCGGTTACTTTCCAAAAGATCGGGATGATTGAGCATTTCGCGAATTGTCATCCAATAAACTGCGGCAACTTCACGTGGATTAGGGCGGAATGGGGTTTTATCGGCAAGATTGGCGGTGAACCAGTGTAAGCGGATATTCCACGAAGTTACGGAAACTTCGAGTTCACGAACCGGCTCAACCGTAACACCAAGTTCTTCAAAACATTCCCGAATCAGAGCCTGCTCAGGAGTTTCGCCCAACTCAATACCGCCGCCCGGAAAACAGATTTTACCCGGCGCAACAACCATTTCCGAACGTTTAATCGTCAGGAAATTTCCGTTCCGCTCGATAATCGCAACAACTCCTTCACGTGAATACATGATTAGCCTTTCCTACCAATATTTTATTCTTAGCGGGACAAAGAATATTGCAATTGATTGTGTTGTGTTTGAACGATTTTTTTGCGTCAACACAACTTAAATCATACGTAATCCTCTAAATGTACGTAATTCTTACTTTGGAGATGATTTTCGTTATACGGTGAACGCCCGTTTGTTTGTTCAAAAATATCGTTGTCCAGATATAATTCGTTACCCGGTTTGAAGCCGGGAATTGTCATAATCAAAGCAAAAACATTTTGTCCGCGATGTCCTGTTCCCGGCGGCATATAAACGATCATTCCGGGTTGCAGGCGATGTGTTTCAAAATGTTCCAAATGACGGAGATCAGGGTACAAGGTTATGGACGCCTCCAAACCAGCCGTCGAAAGTTGATACTCATTCGGGTCGAGAACAAGATAAAATTCTGTTTGCGGAAGTCCGCCGCCGATTGGAATTTTGGGATGAAAATGGGTTGGCGAATTTTCCGCCGGAATATTGACAACATGATTGTTGAAAAAATTCAAACCGTCGCCATTTTCGTTATGATTATTGGGAAACCATGTTATCGGCAACCGCCGGAAGGGATCAAAACCGGGACTGCAACCGCCCGCAGTGTCCAAAAGAAATCGTAACCGACGCACTTCGGAAACATGCGAAGTTTTCCGGTTGATATTCTCGATAGAAAAACAACGGAAATGTCCACGAACACGCAACGGTTTTGTTCTTGTAACAACTAATTGATCGCCGGTCTTAATTGTTTCCCATGAATCAATCAATTTTGTTGAAAATCCGATGTTACGGTATTGCAAAAAAAGCGATTCGATTATTTTTTCCACATTGGCGTCGGAACTCCAAGGACGCGGAGCCTGTTCCAGCAACCGCCAGAGTTCGCCGGTAATATCGCCGCAAAAAAATTCTTCTGCGGTGTTCCAACGTCCGATGATTGCGTTGATTGGCACATCGGCTTTGGCGGAAATAGTGAAACGTTTTTCCTGAATTGATCGGAGCAACAAAGCGAATTTCGGATCAATCGGGTCGGGCTGATAACTATCTGCCGGAAGTGATTCCTCGTCGCCTTCCTGAGTTCGATAACCTTTGGGCAAAAACACTTCCCCCTTACCGCGATAGAGACAAAAAATTTTCATCCCGTCGCTTTCCAAAGCAGTTTCCTCATGAATATCTGTTTCTGAAACACGAAGAAAAGGAAATTCTTGTTCCAGACATCGGCTAAATTCATGGAATCGTTCGGTATTTTCAATATCAAAAACAGTGGTCATTTTCATCGATTAAATATCAAATTTGCAACATTTTATCAATCAACTCAGATTGTCGATTTTAACACATCACAAAGTAATTATACCAATACCCAATAACATTACAAGATCGTATTATTGCAATAAGTAATTTCTAAAAACTTATTTGACAAGATTTACAGAATTTACAGGATAAAAATTAAATAAAATCCGATAAATTATACTATGTATAGGGTTGTATTGGGTATTTTTCAAGTTTCTAAATAATTATTTTCCTGATTGATCCGAAAAACCGACTAGCCCGATAGGGCTTTATTTTCATAACCGCAGGTCTTTGACCCTGCGGTTACAAACCAACGAAACCACTGCCTGAAAGGCAGAATTTTTTTAGTGAATAACTAATAATGAATAGTTCGCAAGCATTTTACCGCAACGTATTAAATCCGCTTGCGTCCCCAAGTTTCATTATCCACTATTAACTAAA
>JAISBG010000498.1 GCA_031266315.1 Planctomycetaceae bacterium
TGAAACGATTGTTACGGTTGACGAATCCGCAATGGAAAAATATCTCGAAGGAAATCCCCCAACTCCCGAAGAACTCGCCGCTCTTATGCAACGGGCAATTCTCGACGGAACACTCATTCCTATCGTTTGTGTTTCCGGCAAAACCAAAGTCGGTTTCAAGGAATTGTTGGATGCGTTGGCTCTTTGCGGTTTGTCTCCCGACAAAATTCAACGGAAAGCCAAAAACCAAGACGGTGAAGAAATCGAAATCAAAACCGATCCCAACGCTCCGGTTATTGCTCAGGTTTTCAAAACGCGAATTGATCCGTTTGTTCAGAAGTTGAATTTCATTCGGGTTTACAGCGGAACACTCAAAAACGGTCAATCGATTGCCGCTTCGACCAGCCGGCGCGGAATTAAGATTGCGCAACTCTTTCAGATGCAAGCCAACGAAACCAAACCGGTGGACGAAGCCACGCCGGGTATGATCGTTGCGGTTGCTAAACTCGAAGAGTTGCTGACGTGTGCCACGTTGGGCGATTACCAGATGTCTCCGTTCCCGTTTCCAACACCAATGGTTGGACTTGCCGCTGCGCCCAAAAGTCGAGGCGATGAAGCGAAATTATCCGGTGCTTTGGCAAAAATCACGCAGGAAGATTCGACATTCCTCACCGAGCGGAATGAACAAACGAAACAACTTGTTATTACCGGAATGAGCGAATTACATCTTCAGGTAATTCGTGAACGGCTTAAACGCCGCGATAAAGTGGAACTTGATACGAAAGAGCCGAAAATTGCGTATCGGGAAACGATTCAGACAAACGCCGAAGGAATGTATCGGCACAAAAAACAATCCGGCGGAGCAGGACAATTTGGTGAAGTGCATATTCGAATGTATCCGTTTCCGAAAGGAACAGACCCCGAAACCTATTCAAGTAACAAAGACCAATTTCCGTCCATGAAAGATTTTCATTATGACGCGGCAACCAATTTCCTTTGGGTTGACGCTATTGTTGGCGGAGTGATTCCGTCCAACTTTTTTCCGGCAATTGAAAAAGGGTTCAAAGAACGAATGAACAAAGGCGTGATTGCCGGTTATCAGGTTCAAGATGTTTGCGTGGAACTGTTTCACGGTAAATATCACGATGTCGATTCCAACGAACACGCTTTCAAAACAGCGGGTTCTATGGCGTTCAAAGAAGTTTTCCAAAAAGCAAAACCGGCACTTCTGGAACCGATTGTCAAGATGGAGGTTACTGTTCCGATGGCGAATGTCGGCGATGTCAACAGTGATTTACCGAACCGTCGCGGACGTCCGTTGGGGATTGACGATGCGGGCGGCGGAATGCAAACAATCACGGCGGAAGTTCCGTTGTCCGAAGTCATGACCTACAACCGAACCTTAGCATCAATGACCGGCGGGCAAGGCAGTTACGGTATTGAATTTTTGCGTTATGATGTTGTGCCGGTCAATATCAAACAACAAATTATCGCCTCTGCCGAACTTGCTGAAGAGGAAGAATAAGGAAAAAAGTATCGAAAATGTTTTTTATCAACTCATATTCCGCACCGTAGTTAAAAAGTAACCGTTCACGAAAAGTCAAAGTCAAGATGAAGATATTATTATTCGTTCATGATTCCTAAGTCCGTAGGACTTTAACATGGATAACCCCGTGCAAGTGCAACGCAGCACGGGGTTAGGCAACCACCACAACCGAACTACGTAGTAGTTCAACAGAGAAAATTTCTGATTCTACCGGATTAGGTATCCAAGCATTGAAAAGTTCGTTTTAAACACGAAACACACGAAAGAGGTGGGCAATCCGCCCGCTGGGCGGTTGCGCCGGTTGAGTTTGCATTGACTCCAATATGGAAAGCAATACCATTTGCCGTCGTTAATCAGGTTCATAGTCGGCTAATGCCGACGCGACCTTTCAGCGAACTCAATCCCCGTGCTGCACTTCGTTTGCACGGGGTTATTCACGTGAAAGTCCTACGGACTAAAAATCATGAATAAACTCTTCACCTTGACTTTCATTCATTTTAAACGGTTACGTTATAATTCTTAACTCCCTCTTTCTTTTGCACTTGTTATTCTTTGAAAACGATTATTGTCGGGGTGTTGTTGCGGGTATTGAATCCATTGACCTTGCGGAAACGGCGTTTTTGTCCGTCAGTGAGTTGCAGCAATTACAGCGAATCAAAAATAGGAGCTACCGCCAAGAATGGCAGGTTGCAAGATATTGCGCCAAAATGTTAAGCGGTATTCCACAATGGGATTGGACGGAAATTGACATCGTTAGCAGGAATAACAAAATGAAAGGTATTCGTCCCGTCTTGTATTTTCACGGCGAAAAATTCGGTCGAGATTTAACTCTTTCCCACGCGGGCGGTTTTGCGCTTGCTTGTCTTGCAAAACAGGAAGAGCAACAAATCGGTTGCGATATTGTACCGGAAAATTCCATTAACAATGCCGTGATTCGTCGTTTTTTTCTGCCGAAGGAACAACACGGCATACCGGAAGAAATTTGGGCAGTTAAAGAAACCGCTTATAAAGCCGCCAACGAAAATATCGGTTTTCAGCCGTTGCACTGGCAAACCGAGCAAGTCGGCGAACATCAATATATTTGCATAAATAATACTGGCACCAATACGGTTTGTTCGGATAAACGGTTTGTCCATACTGTTGTGTTTCGTCATGCTCATTGTGTTCTTGCAACGGGCTATAAATATTCGACCCCAAGGGTTGGTTAAATACTGCTATGTAGTATGTTGTCTGCTAGAGTCAATGAACGACTCAACCGGCGCAACCTTTCAGTGAAGGGATTGCCAACCCAAAAATGCCAAGAGTGGTGGGCAACCGTTCGCTGAACGGTTGCGTCGGCGATAGCCGACTGTGCCTCTGTTTACGGACGGAAATTACCTACCAAAACGTTAAGAATACCAATCATCATCGTTAATCTAACTCACTATCGGCGAGTCAACCGGCGCGACCTTTCAGCGAAGGGATCGCTCACCTTAGAATTTGCTACCTTTGTTGACCTATTGATAATGACCCTAAAATTCTAAAACAACAAAATTTTCTCAAAAAAAAGATTTCTCTTGACATCTGTCTTTGTTTTTCATAAAATTT
>JAISBG010000590.1 GCA_031266315.1 Planctomycetaceae bacterium
TTGTATAATCAATATTCGATGCGAAATTTCCTTGTTCAATGTAAGGAAGTACAATCGCATGAATTGAAAAACCTCGTTGGTCACAGGATCGAGGAAGCATTTCAAATGTTGAATGGTAATTGTGAATCGCTAATCCCCATTGTTTCAAGTTATTGACACACCACATTCTCCGTGCTGCTTCTCTTGCCGCTTGAACTGCGGGGAGGAGTAGGGCGATCAATACGCCGATGATTGCAATGACGACTAATAATTCGACCAAAGTAAACGCTCTTTTTAATGTAAAAATTTTCATGATAGTAGGGTTGGGTTGCGGCGACTCATGAGTTTTGGCATTCGTGAGTCGGGCAACTGTTACCCGCTATCACGGTCCGGCAACGCTTTCACCGCCGCCGCATGTACTCATAGCACGCCAAATATCTAACGCGATGTTGTCTGAAATAAAGTGAACGCTTCCATCGCCATAACAAGCGTTTACTCCACCTAAATGATTACTACTTGTAAAATTGTAATTGGAATTGGCTGCTCCACGAATCCAATTTCCCGGTGCTCCGTAATTCGGTGTATAATATGCCGAAAAACCGGTTGCAGTACCGCGTGAGGAAATCCACGGAAAACCACGTGATCCTCCTGTCGGCGGTGATGCAATTGCCGCTGCTAAAAGGTCAATATTTTCGTAACCGGAAGTTCCGCCTCCTCCGGCTTGATCAACAAAAGCGATTCGTCGCCATGCTTTCCGATCTTGAACTGCACCGGGACTTGTACTAAAACCGAGCAAAGTTTCAGAGGCAGCAAGCGTATTACTTGTTCCGTCATTCATCTGCTCCATTCCGCCGGTTTTACGGCTGAACAATCCATCATAAGGTTCAACAGCACCAATTTCATAAAAAGCATTAATTCCCGAACCGTTACAAAAAACATAGTTTGTGCCAACGGCATTTCTGTAATAATCGGGGTCTGGACCTCGTGTTCCGGTTAATTGGGTTCGCGGTTCCGACTCACTCGGACACTGCAAAAGCCCAAATCGCAATTCCAGAATTGGAATCACATCCTCATGCATCCCTGACCTATCCGTATAAACCGGAATCCCCGGACTGAACGATTGAAGCATTGCTCCCTGTTCAATGAATGGTAATATCCGTACATGAATTGACACATCTGTGTTTCCTGTCGGATAAGCCGCCCAAGTTGTGATTACTTCCATTCCCGGCAGGGCGTTGTAAGTATCATGGTAATTGTGTAACGCAATCCCGTATTGGTGAAGATTATTGTTACA
Source organism: Planctomycetaceae bacterium (assembly GCA_031266315.1). Lineage (GTDB taxonomy): Bacteria > Planctomycetota > Planctomycetia > Pirellulales > Thermoguttaceae > WRKP01. The sequence continues at coordinate 1,274 of JAISBG010000590.1, forward strand.
TTGTGTTCTTCGTGCCGCTTCTCTTGCCATTTGGACAGCAGGAAGGAGCAACGCGATCAATACACCAATAATCGCAATAACAACTAACAGTTCGACCAGTGTAAAGCCTTGCCCAGACCCCCCCCCCCCGCCTATTTTGACAGGTTCGGAGTTTGCGCGATATTAACCTCATTAACAAAGAGATAATAGTCGTGATTAATCTTTCTAAAAACATAAGTAGCCTCGTAAATCTTTTTTTGATAAATGGTTGGGTTAATAAATCAAATCAGGAATTATTGAAAAAAATTAATTTTTGCAATAGGCAAGAACCAGTAACACAAATCCTGTAACAAGATTCGGGTCATTTTCCATCCATTGCCGCGACGCATCGTTTACCCATGAGCCGTTTTCTTTTTGTTTCGAAAGCAACTCTTCGGACAATTCGGCTTTCCATGCGTGTTTGTTGCCCGACGTATCCGTAATTTCTAATAATTGCAACACGTCCAGCGATTTCGACATGGTGTGATAATAGTAGAACAAACCGTTGGCTCCGCGTCCGGGATGTTCTTTCACGCTATAATGTTTCGAAATCCAATCATACGCTGCCTTGACCCGTTTGTCGTCCTTCGTAAGACCGGCGTAAATCATACTTTTGAGTCCGGCGTAAGTCATGGCTCCGTAACTGCGAAGACTTTCCTCAGCGGTTTCCATTCTCGACGCGCCGGGCTGGTTGACGTAAATAAATCCGCCGTCCAGATTCTTAGTGTTACTCGCAACAAACGGCATGGTGTTGTGTTCCGATTCCAGATTCTGACAGCGCGAAACAAAAACCAACGCCTTTTGAATTGCCGGATCGTCCGCGCCTTTACCGGTGGCTTTTAACGCGTCAAGAAAGAATTGCGTGTTCGACAAATCCGGGCGCGTTGTCCCGCCGTAACCAACTCCGCCGTAATTCGCGTCTTCCGGTTTGACATCGCGTTCTTCGGTGTATTGTTGTTTCAGTAAATACTTTTGGGCGTTGGCAAGCAATTCGTCATACGGTCCTTTGTCAAGATTTTTGGCTTTTTTAATGGCGTCATTCGCCTTCGACAAACACATTACCGCACAACATGTTTCGTAATTCTGAAAAAAACCGTCCTTCGTGTAAACGCCGCCGTCTTCACGAATCGAACCTTTCAGAAACGCCAATCCCTTTTCAACCATCGGATCATCCGGTTTGACGCCGGAATCCAACAATCCGGCAAGAATAATCATCGAAGGACCGGCACCGCTTCGCGGTGAAGCCGACCAGCCGCCGTTTTCACCTTGAGCCGTCCTAAGGAACGCAACTCCTTTTTCAACAGCCTGCTGAATTTTCGTTGCATCCTGACCAACCACAAAAAATGTGTTCAGGAACAAACACAAAAACGTTAGTACAAAAATTCGTCTCATGTTAAATAGTTTTAATTAATGGTTAATGGTTAATAATTAATAGTAACAGTTAATATAAATTTTGTGAACAGTTACAAGAGTTAATAGCAATAAACAAACGGCACATTCCGAGCGCGCAACACGAATGGAACCATATTAGTTCATTAATACTATTTACTCTTGCTGTTCACGAAATTCATTTCCGTTGAACAACAGTTTGGGCAATCAACATGAAGCCCGAAAGAAGATCATCATTCACAAAATGATGAGAAACAGATTCTGTATCCATTAAAGAAACAGACGCCAATTGTCCGAGAATTTCAGCCAACGTTTTAAGATCACGCGGTGATTCGGAAACAACAGCCGTACCATTTGAAAAATCAAGACCAAACGAACCCGATAAAGTACCGGAATTTTTCGCCGTAAACTTACCGTATTGTCCGTAATTCCACAACGGAAGAGCAATCCGGACAGCAATTTCTAATTCTGTTACACGCCGGAAATCACGGCTTAGAAACGCCGCGACATTGAGTGCCGAAGTTTTTCCGATTTTTTGTACTGCATCGGAAAAAACAGTCAAATCGGCAAGAGTTGTTTGTTTTTGAATAAGTTCGGCGGGTTGGTTCAATTTTGCCAAACCTTTACCAACTGCGTTTTTAGCCTGTAATACAAGTTTCGCCTGAAGTTCCGGCGATAAATTGGCGGCTCGGTGTTGAACTGACTGAAGATATTTTTGTGAGCGTTCCGACAATTGCTGTTGAAACGGCTGTTGTTGAAAAGAATCGTTACAATCGGCGGTTTTGTTTTTACCGTTCGATTTTGTTTCGATTCCCGCAACGGCAAACAGACACAAAACGCAAAAAATCATTACCAAACCGGATGATTTTCGATTGAAAAAACGCTTTGTAGTCATAATAAAACCTCAATCTGCCAATTCAAACAATCAAATTAAATGATTGACTAAACATTTTAACAACGCCCAATAAAATGTCAAGCACTCTTTTTCTTTTTTCTTTTTCAAAAATTAAAAAAATAAGTTAAAGCGACCTCCCAAAAAGTAAAATCGGCAAAAACTGAATTGATTGTATCGTTCCCGATTTCAGAGTCAAGCATTTACCGAAAAAATTAGGAATAGGAATATAGATGTTGATAGAAAGGAATAATAAATAAGGCATTGACTCCAAAACGGAAGGCAACACAAATTACCGTCGTTAATCCGGTTCACAGTCGGCAAGTACGCCAACGCAACCTTTCAGCAAAAGGTTGCCCACTTATGATTGCCTGCTTTTGACAAGAGATACACGACTTACCGGATTTGATTTGATTTTTTATCATGTAAATTTGTAAATCCCGTCAAGAAATAGGTTTTTAGAAGTTGCTTTTAGTAAATTGACCACGCAACGTTCTACGTTTATTCTTCATAAATTAGCGTCATTGCGGAAATGGACACCGTATGAGGTCCGCAAATTCTGAATGTTCCGTCAATAAGAATGGAGTCAAAACGAATTGGGAACGAAACAATACCGTTGTTCGTTCCACCAAAATGTAACGAATTAGTACCGTCAAACGGTAACTCAAAATAATACGGCGTTTGATCCGTCATCGTGTCGCCATGAACCTGAAACCATTGACCCCTCGCATCAATAAACCGTAACCGTACATTATTGCCGGAACCATCGCCCAATAATTGAATACCAAGTGCTTTCGGTTGACCGTTGATTTTACCGAACTTGCGGTTTAGAGCAAACCGGATTGATTTCCAACCTTCCTCTAATTTGTACGTTATTTTAGCAACACCGTTTTCAATTTCGGTTTTTTGTTCCGAAATAACACGCGGGTCGCCTTCGGAATGAACACTCCAAATTGTTTTAAGCGATTCCGTATTTCGTTGCGAAAAATCGTCAAACCGTTTCATGGTTCGTCGCGGAAAAATCACTGTTGTTCCGGCGTCAGTCAAAAGCGATACGGAAAATCGGTACTCTCCAACCGGAAACGATTTCATCGGAAAACGAACCACCGTTTCCGGTTCGTCAGATTTCAGCGTCAAAGGGCATACCGTTTCAGTAAGTTCCAAACCGTCAATATTGTCAATGGATATTTTCGCGTCAAAATTATCACCGCCCGGATTGCCGACTTTGACAACCAAATCGTTACGAACAGGATTAGGAAACGGAAGTCCAACAGAAACCGGCAAAACTGCTTCCACTTCTGTTTTCTGAACAATTTTTCGACCTTGAACCGTTTCCGAATAAATCATCGGTGTCCGTTTCCGAAACCGATTCGGTTCAAACGGTTTTGCTGTTACAGTGTTTTGTGTCCGGTTCCGCAACAAAATATCGGAACCGTAAACATATTGCGGCAATGATTCCAGACGGACGATTTTTGTCCAGAAATCATTTTGCGGTTCCTGCGTCTGATCTTGTGTCAGAATCGGTGTCAGATAAATCGGTGTATCGGAAATCGAAAGAGTTAAACCGTTTGAGTCCGCAATTGAATCAGGCAAAACTGTTCCGAGATACGATTTTGTTTGAAATTTTCCCGGAACAGACGGAATGGTAATTGTTTTTGTTACTGGTAACGTTGTCCAAGCCGCAAGTTTAATTTGTTTACCGTTATCCCGATCAAACAGAAAAACGTATTCATCAGGATTTTCTGTTTCAAGACGCTTATTGAAACGGAAACCATTAAATGTCTTAAAAAAAGTACGGGCGGCATGGAATGCCGGTTTGGGTTCATAAACCGGCGTTTGCCCTTGATGGTAATCATGGTGGACAATTCCGAAATGGTCTTCAGGATCAAAGGGATTTTTTCCGTCATCATTCCAGTCGTACCAAATCATCACCGGAATCTCAGCGGCAAGATTCACCAACCATTGACGCGGTAACATTTTGCCCTGAATATCATTATCGAATGTGGGCCAACCCGACGAATATCCCCATTCTCCCGAAATAATCGGAACATTTTTGCCGGACGGAGCGTATTGATCAATCAAATACCGTAACCGCGCGTAATCCGCCAACACTGTTTCCGGTACGGCGGGACGATAAGGGTGTACGGTAACCGCATCCCAGTATTCGAGCAGTCCGGCTTTGAAACAGGATTCAAGAAACGTAAAATCCATTCCCGCTGTTGCCGGACCGATATAAATTTCGTTCGGCGCAACCGACCGAATCGCACGTCCCACTTCTAACGCCAGTTGAGCAAATTGTTCCGCG
>JAISBG010000604.1 GCA_031266315.1 Planctomycetaceae bacterium
ACCGTAGCCGGTAAGGCAATAGGCTTCGCCCACGAGTAACCGCTTCACGTTGTTGCGCTTCCGTAATCAGCTTCGTGAATTTTAAAACAGCTTGAGTATATAAATTATAAACTATAAAATCCACAAATAGAAAGATTAAAAAAATGGTTGTTTTTACAAAAATTATTATCAATATTCTGTTCCTTATTATTTGTTGTACCATTATTGGATGCAACAACGGTCCCAACACGGCTTCCGTTTCAGGAGTTGTAACTATTGACGGGAAACCAGTTGAAGGAGTTCACCTCAAATTTTCACCAAAATCCGGTGAACGCCCTTCGGTGGGTTACACGAATGAGCGCGGCGAATACACCCTCTCGTTTACTCAAGACCAAAAGGGTTGTATTCCCGGTGAGCATGTTGTTACTATTAACGCTTATCGTGATCCGGAAAACGAGAGTTCTCAATATCTTCCGGCAAAATATAACCAATCGGCAACCGAAAATACCGAATTGAATATCGAAATCAAAAAAGGAAACCAAAAACGGAACTTTGAATGCGTTACCCAATAGTTCAATGTATACTGCATTAGGGTTATGTTCGGTATTTTTCGAATGATCGAAATTAAGTTTTCGCAACCTTATTTTTAACCTAATTTTCCTAACAAAAACAACCTCAGTAGCAAAAACGGCAAAAAATATATTACCTCATTACCTCATTAAAAATTATCAAATGAGGTAATGAGGTTGATTTGGGAGAAATCAATAGGCTACTGAGGTTGTTTTGTCAGAAAAATTAGGTTGAAAATAAGGTTGTCGTTAGATTGCTTTTCCGTAATAGGAACAATCCAGTGAATCCTTAAAGAAATACCAATTTCATATAATACAAATATTTTTCCTCGTGAACTTTAAGAATTTTTGAAATTGGGCTTGCATGATTTTTTCTGTTTTCGTAATATCTCCCAACTAATTTTGAATCAGATCGCAAGTTTTTGCTCTCATGCTTCCAGCACCACCCGGTTCGCCGGTTGGAAGTTATGTATAAAACCTAGTGGTCATTGCGTTTCCCTAAGGGAACGTTATGCACTAGGCTTGCGAATTTCGAGGTATGCGCTTTGCGTATGCTTTGCCGTTTGATATTACACGGCTCATTCATGTGGTGTGGATGCGGAATTCGCTTGGAGCAACGTAGCGTTCCCATTTTTTCTACGCTGCGTTTTTTTGACGGTCTGCTTTCGCAACTTGAAAGGCAGAACATGACAAAAACAACAAAAAATACCACAACTCAACAATTAACCGGTAACGATTTAAAAAATATTCTCAAACATAATCGTTCCGTTAAACCCAATAGCGAATTTATTGAACGATTAAAAAAATATTTTCCGCAATTCTTTAACGCAAACGAAAATTTCAACTCGGATAAATTTACCGACGAATTGAAATCAAACAACATTACCAAATTACGTAACAGTTATGTTGTCATGTATTGGGTTCTTGTTTTTATTATTTTATTTGCTGTTGGAATAAAAGCGGACGAGACCGTCTATTTTCCGGCAGACACGGCAACTCCGATAAACTCCGCAACTTCCGGTTTTTTCGGTCTAATGAATCCGTACCTCGATTTAGAAAACGATACCGTTACAGGAGAATCCGGTAAATCTTATGCAATTCCCAGCGGAACCTATACTGATTTGTCGTCGGCATTCTCCACGAAAACATTGTTAGCGGAAATGACCGATAACGACTCGGCGGAATCAATATTGGCATCAACAACAAAAAACGCCGGAGAACTTTATCTTTCACAAATCCCGAACGGAAAGCGAAGCGGTATGTTTCAGAAAGCGAATTTCAATATTCTTTGGGCACCGAAGAGCGGCGGTCATAAAGGGCTTGGTATTACACAAATTGATCTTTCGGCGGTGTCGGCGTTACAATTATCGACAGTCGATTCGACGTTTGTTGTAACACCGAAGTTCCAAGCATGGTTTTTTGATCCGAAAACAAAAGGTGATGCAACAGATAAGACCTTGTATTCAATGGGTCTTGATTTTCGTTTAATTAGACCGATTGTCAAAAATAAGTTGACACTTGATTTTGGCGTAACAACGAGTTACAACGGCGATTTCAAGGTCAAGCCAAGTAAGGCAATGCGTTTTCCGGCTCGTATTGCGGGTATTTGGGATTATAATCCCCGTTTGAAAATAATCTTAGGGGTTGTTTATTTGGACAGTAACGATTATCGTTGGCTTCCGGTGGCTGGTATGATTTGGACTCCGCGTGAAGATTTGAGTGTTGAAATGATAGTACCGCATCTTCGGATAGCGCAACGAATTCGTTGGTTTGGTTCGGCTGCGGGCGACGACCAATCCGATTGGATTTATACCGGATTCGAGTTTGGCGGCGGTTCGTGGGGGCTTGAATACAACAACCTCTCTGGAGAAATCGACTACCGCGATCTAAAATTACTACTCGGCTACGAACGCCGTTGTGCTTCTGGAGTTACTTTGGGATTGGAACTTGGATATATGTTTGAAAGAAAATATGAATTCGAACATTACAAAGTCTATCCTACAGACGGTGTTTTTTTGCGGCTCCGAACAACCTTCTAAAATCCGAAGGAAAAATAAACACGGTTTCTCTCCGAAAATCAAAAAAGGAAACCAAAAATGGAATTTCGATTGCATTACCCAATAGTTCAAAGTACAGTAACCGCCATTTTGATTTATCCATAAAAGTCCTTTCAGGCAATAGAAAAAACTTACAGTCCTACCGGATAACAATATCCACCACTTGACTTTCGTTTTCAAATATCACAAAATAGTAAGCGAAAACAAGTTTATAATTTTGCCGAACAATGCCGAAACGTCCGATTCGATTTTTTAACACGACAGGTCCCTGCAATCCAGACGACCATTACATGTTGCCGCCTGCTGACCGGTTGCAAGGGGCGCAATTGCACCGTTACGTTCGGGACAACCTCTATTGGATGTTACACGCCCCGCGTCAAACCGGCAAGACCACATTCTTACAAAGTTGGGCAAAGGAACTCAACGCAAGCGGCAATCATGTTGCGTGTTACATCACGATCGAAATGTGTCAAGGAATCCCTGAAATTGAACGGGTCATGCCAACAATTTGCGGTTCTATTTGCCGACATGCCCGACTTGCCGGTTTGCCTGTTCCAGAAATTCCGACCGATACAAGCGCAAATTTACTTGTTGCCATCCTTGAAGGTTGGGCAGCAATTGTTGCTCCCAAACCGCTTATTATTCTTTTTGATGAAGTGGATGTTCTCGAGGGCGAAGCAATGGTGAGTTTTCTTCGGCAACTCCGTAGCGGCTTTGCAACTCGTAGTATCGGCAAGTTTCCAACTTCGATTGCGCTGGTTGGTTTGCGGGACTTGAAGGATTATCTTGTAACCGCCAAAGACGGTAAACAGGTCAACCCCGGTTCGCCATTCAATATTAAGGCGGATTCGGCAGTTATCGGGAATTTTTCGCAAGACGATGTTAGACACCTCTTTGCTCAACATACCGCAGAAACCGGACAACAGATTACTCCAGACGCACTTGATTCTGTTTGGGAACAGT